>JAJFBI010000740.1 GCA_020697385.1 Microvirga sp.
TCTGTGCAGAGCGAAGACGTAAGCGCGGAGGGCAATGACATGTCCAGAGAGGAATTCGCAGACCTGGTCTGGCGCGCTCTCGCGGATCCGCATGCTGATGAAGCTCGGCCAAGAGACGGTCCGCAAGTACGACCTGTCGGCGCTTCGGCTCATGGCGAGCGCATGGGCGAGGCGCTCAATCCCGAGGCGGTGGTCTGGAGCCAGGAAGCGTTCGGCATGCCGTTCCACGACAACTGGTGGCAGACCGAGACCGGCGGGATGATGGTCGCCAACTATCCCGCGATGGATGTCAAGCCCGGCTCGATGGGCAAGCCGCTGCCCGGGATCGAGGCCGAGATCGTGCGCCGCATCGGCCAGGGCGACGTCGAGATCGTCGAAGAACCGGACGCCCAGGGCGAGCTGGCGCTGCGCCCCGGCTGGCCGTCGATGTTCCGTGGCTACCTCGGCGACGAGGAGCATCACCGCAAGTGCTTCGCCGGCTGCTGGTAGCTGACGATCTCGCGAAGAAGGACGAGGACGGCTACTTCTGGTTCGTCGGCCGCGCCGACGACGTGATCAAGTCGGCGGGCCACCTGATCGGCCCGTTCGAGGTCAAGAGCGCCCTGATGGAGCACCCGGCGGTCGCCGAGGCCGGGTGAATCGGCAAGCCCCATCCGGTCGCCGGTGAGGAAGGAGCTCCTGGGCCACGCCAGAAAGCGCCTGGGCGCGGCCGTGGCGCCCAAGGAGATCGACTTCCGCACGAACCTGCCGAGGACCCGCAGCGGCAAGATCATGCGCCGGCTGCTCAAAGCACGCGAGCTCGGCTGCCGGAGGGCGCTGTTCGGCGCCTGGGCGGCGGAGGGCACCGGGCGATCTCTCGACCCTCGATGAGCGATGAGCGATGAGCGCCAAGGTCCACCTTGACCACGCGCACAATCTCCATCTGCTGAAGGAGATGATCCGCATCCGGCGATTCGAGGAGAAGTGCTTCGAGCTATACCAGGCGCAGAAGATTCGCGGCTTCCTCCACCTCTACGACGGCGAGGAGGCCGTTTGATGCAGATCAATGTCCCAGCGCGGTGATCATATATCTCGGGAGCTAAATTCACCCCTGACTCCAACCGTTGGAGATTCGTGATGACCATCACCCCCAAAGAAAAGGAACTGGCAGCGGTCGGCATCTCGGTGGCGGCAGGCTGCAAACCCTGCACGGACCACCATGTCGGGGTGGCGCGCAAGGCTCGGGCGTCCGATCAAGAAATCAAGGAGGCTGTCGGCGCCGCCCTCGCTGTGCGGAAAAGCGCCACGGAGATCATCGCAGGCTATGCCCTCGCCAAGTTAGGCGACCCGGAGCAACAGCGCGACGATGGTAGCAGCGCCGAGACCAGTCGCCAGAGGGAGCTCGTGGCCATGGGCGCGGCTTTCGCGGTCAACTGCGTCTCGAGTCTTGAGGCGCACTTAGCCGCTGCCGAGGCCGTGGGCATCACTCAAGAAGAAATCACCCAGACCGTGAAGCTCGCCGCATTCATTAAGGAACGGGCGGCTTCTCACGTGGAGCGCCTTGTTGGCCTATCGGAAGCACCCGCTGCTTAAGGTGGCGATGCCTGAAGGAGGGCTCGAACAATGATGAACGAGATGATGAAACAATGCTGTGGCGAAGGTGGGATGCCGGAGTTCGAAAAGATGAAGGCCTTCATGGAGAAGTGCGGCAAGACACAATTCACCGAGGACGATATCAAGATGATGCAGCAGTTCTGCGGCCAGACCGGCAAGCCTGATGCCGAGAAGATGAAGCAAAACATGGAGAAGTGTGGCTGCCGGCCTTTTTAAAGACTGGAAACAGGCTTCGCTTCGATATGGCGGCGGGTCGGCGGAAGGCTGAAGTGGGCTTTAACCTGGAGGATTCGAAACGATAAGCTACGCTTGCGGGATTTCCGTAGCGAAGGCGCGGCCGAGTTCGCGATGTTGCCTTGGCCAGGATAGCCGCAAGTGCCCGGGCGCGCTTCGCCCGTAACACGGGCGAGAGGCTACCCGCTTGAAGTCTCGCGCTCGCGCGAGACCGGCAGGATCGGGCTCGACCTCACCCTCGCGCGCACATCGTGCGTGCTCATGGAGCCGATATTCGGCTTACCAACCGGCTTCAAGGCGGCCTTAGGGTTGAAATGATCCTGTCACGCTGACCGGGGTTCGCGGTGGTTAGGCACACGGCTTGAGTCTGGCCGATTTTTCAGAACGTTGCCGAAGACGGATTTGGGCCGTGTGTCTATGCAGCGGGCTGGCCCGGGCTTGGCTCGGACACCTCCAGAAGCTGCTTAGGTCTTGAGATGCCTAGTGTTTTCAGGGTCTCGGCGAGCTCCGGGCCGATTCGGGTACGCTCAACAATGGTCCGCTCCTCGGTGCGGTAGCAGACCACCTTGAGGGTCGCGAGGTCGTGGGCGAGGCGCGCCCACGGGCGGCCGGTGCGCAGCTCGGCGGCACGCTGGATCTGCAGCGCGAGGACGCAGAGCTTCACGTGCGCGACGATGCGGCGTGGC
>JAJFBI010000741.1 GCA_020697385.1 Microvirga sp.
AGTCGTCAGCTTCGTGGCCTTTCTCGGCGATCTCGATCAACGTCTCGGCTCTCGCACGTTGCGTGCCGAAATCCGGCGAAGTGAACCACCAGCCCCAATAGAGCGGAAGCCACTTCTGCGGATCTGTCACTCCGAGGCGCCGACATAGGGCGACGCCTCGCTCGTACACCGATCGTGCCTCCGGCGAGCCCGATCCGAACAGCGCCAATCCGACGGGCCCTCGTATCATCAGAAACTCAATCCACAGCTCGTCTACCTCCGGACCTTCACTGCAGTCGCGCAGGTAAGCCTCGGCCGAGTTCAATAGCCGATCCGCCTCCCGGGTAGCTGAGCGAAGCGCGGAAGCCTCCGCAGCCCGAATCGCGTAGCGCGCCGCGTCGAGAAGTCGGCCCGCCTGCTCGCAATGCCAAGACATAACCTCGAGCGGCGGCTCCGGAACGGCTCCGCTCGTGACGAGATCGGCCACCCTTCGATGCAGTTCGCGGCGATCCACCTTGAGCAGGCTGTCGTAGGCAGCCTCTTGGAGCAGCACGTGCCGGAAACGGTACCCCGCGGCGCGTCCGACCCCGCGGCGCCGGAGGATTCCGGTTTCAATGAGCTTCTGCAGCGCATCCGAGAGCTCTAGGCGCTCGCCGTAGATCAGCCGAGACAGAAGCTCGGTCTGGAACTCGCGCCCGATGACGCTTGCAACCTGCGCGACGCGGCGCGCTTCGCCCAGGCTGGAAAGCCTCGCTGACAAGAGATCCTGGAGCGAGATAATGCTGCCCTCGCGCAACGCTTCGCGCCAGTCATTCGCGTCCGATTCGCCGGTGGCGAAGCGCTCCTTCAAAAGCCGGGCAAGCTCCTCGGCAAACAGCGGAACTCCATCGCTCTTGCCGTAAATGAAGGCGGGGAGGTTAGCAGGCGGCGGGCCCATCCAGATCGACTCGACGAGCTGCGGCATCGATCGAGCGTCGAGTGGCGACAAGGCGATCGTGAGCACGTTCGGGTGGTCTGCGGCGGTCGACCATGTCTCTTCCCGGGTGGTGGAAAGCAAAAGGACGGGAAGGTCGGCGATGCGCTCCGGCGCCTCCGCGATGACCGCCTGGGTCAGGGTGTCGGCCCAGTGCGCGTCCTCAACGATGAGAAACTGGGGTTTGCGCCGGCACCAAGCGGCCAGGATTTCGAAGACCGCATCAAGGGCGCGGCGCCTTGCTTCTTCGTTGGACGCCTCGGCGATGCTGTCCTGGCGATCCGCTTCCTCTCCGCCACCTCCTGAGAGAAAGGCGATCACGTCGGCCGTCTCCTGGCTGACCCTTACGCCATCGGCCTCAATCGAGGCCTTAATTTCCTGCGGGTTAAGGGCGGCAGGGGCAGCCGATTCGCCTCGTATCGAGCGGTGCAGGGCGTCGATGAATGGATATAGTGGCCGTGTGTTGCCCCGGAAGAGGCACTGAAACAAGCGAGTCTCACATTCGTCTTCCGACAACGTCCGGCTCAACTCCGCGGCGAGCCGCGATTTCCCGATTCCCGCCTGTCCAACAATCCTAACCAGCTGGCCTTGCCCCTGTCGGGCGCGGGCCAAGCGGCTGCGACACAACGCCAGCTCGTCCGCGCGTCCAATCAGCGGAATCGAGAGCTGGCGAGCGGAGGAGAACCGATCAGAGTGCGGCCGCCGTGCGACCGGCTTCCACAGCCGCTCTGGTTCGGCGAAGCCTTTGAGGGATCTGACGCCAAGCGCCTCGAACTTGAAAGCCGCGCTGGTCAACTGATACGTGGCATCCGACACCGCGACGCTGTTCGGCTCCGCCTCCGCCTGAATGCGCGCCGCAAGCGCGGGTGTGACACCGATCACCTCTTCGGAGCCTGGAAGAGAGGCGCCCGTTAGTTCCGAGATCACGACCAAGCCGGTCGCGACTCCAACCCGCACACGAAGGGGCGCTCCGGAGCCAGGGTCCTTGTCCAGGGCTTTGCACCGCGCTACCAGGTCGAGCGCCGCGAGGACAGCGCATTCCGCGGCATCCTCCGAGGCGACGGGGAAGCCAAAATACGCTGTGCCGCCGTCGCCAAGCAGCCGCTCGAAATATCCGCTGTTTCCGGCGATCGCGGCGGCGGCCTCCTGATGAATCCGGCGTTGAAGGCGGGCAAAATCCTCAGGATCGGATCGTTGGAGAAGCTGCGTAGAGCCGACAATATCGTAAAACAGAGCGGTAACCTGCCGGCGCTCTCCGGCGATCTCCGTGTGCGATATCGGCTGGGGGTGGCCTGCCGCCTTCGGCATACGCAATTCCGTTTGGTCCGAAGGCAAAGATAATTTGGTGCCCGGCCTATGTCAGCTGGATTCGACCGAAGCGGCGAGACTAGGCCAAGAGCCTTGTTGTCCAATCGACTGTCACGCACGAACGCTGCCGAGACATTCTCCTGCGCCGTCTTTTCAAAGCCGCGTTAGCGCGGCGTTGCGTCAGCCACGCGTGGCCGAGCACCAGTTGACAGGGGTAAGAACCGGGGGCGAGGCAATCCTTGCGATC
>JAJFBI010000742.1 GCA_020697385.1 Microvirga sp.
TGCGACCGGGCGGCGTGCCGCGCGAGGCGATTGAGGCGCTGATCGGGATGAGGCTTGACGCCGGACCGGAAGGCGGCACGAGCCCGCTCGCGCCGGGTATGCTCGCATCCCATTATGCACCCCGGGCGCAGGTGCGCCTGAATGCGGCGAGCATCAAAGCCGGTGAAGCCGTCCTGCTGTTCGGCCATGAGACTCCGAAGGGCGCGGATGCAGCCCGCCTCGCCCTGAACCTCAGCAAAAACGGCGACCTCGTGGAGGCCGCCGCTCATCTGTTTTCATACTTAAGGCAACTCGACGCCTCAGGGGCAGCGACCATTGCCGTGAGCCCGATCCCGAAGACGGGCCTCGGCGAAGCCATCAACGACCGCCTGAGGCGCGCTGCGGCGGAGCGGTAATTGGTGCTTGCGGACTCCTCGAACCACAGCGCGTCATCACCGGCCTTGTGCCCGTGATCTCGAAGCGAAAGGCGCAGAGATCATCCAATCGAGATGGCCGGGACAAGCCCGGCCATGACGAGAAAATATCTTACTTTGCAGCGAGCTTGGCCGCGATCTGAGCGACGTGCCGTCCCTGGAAGCGAGCGCCGTCGAGATCGATCTCGGTCGGCTGACGCGAGCCGTCGCCGCCGGCTACCGTCGATGCGCCGTAGGGCGAGCCGCCGCGGATCTGGTCGACGCCCATCTGCCCCTGGAAGGAATAAGGCAGGCCCACGACCACCATGCCGTGGTGCAGGAGCACCGGCAGCGTGGTGAGAATGGTGGCTTCCTGGCCGCCGTGCTGCGTGGCCGTGGAGGTGAAGACCGAGCCGACCTTGCCGATGAGCTTGCCCTGTGCCCAGAGAGCGCCGGTTTGGTCGAGGAAATTCTTCATCTGCGCCGTCATGGTGCCGTAGCGGGTCGGCGTGCCGAAGATGATGGCGTCGTATTCCGGCAGTTCCTCGACCGTGGCGATGGGGGCCTTCTGGTCGGTCTTGTAGTGAGCGGCCTGGGCGATCTCGGCCGGCACGAGCTCTGGCACACGCTTCACGACGACCTCGGCGCCAGCCTCGCGGGCACCCTCGGCGGCGGCATAGGCCATCTGCTCGATGTGCCCCCAGGACGAATAATACAGAACCAGAACCTTGGTCATCCGAACACTCCAATCGGTTGAATGAACGCAGGCAGCCTGTTCCTCGGCCTCTCTTGATAGAGGCCCGACATGCACTGACCTGCGAGTGATTACCTCTCAGAGGATAAGCTTTCTTCCCTGCATAACCAGTGCTAGATTTGCAGGACCTCTCTTGCGCGAATGCAAACGATGTCCAAGCAGCAGCATCTCGAATGGGACGACTTTCGGCTCGTGAAGATCATCGCCGAAGCCAACGGTTTGGCCGGTGCGGCCGAAAAGTTGGGCGTTAATCACTCCACCGTCTTCCGGCGGCTCGGCCAGATGGAAGAGAACCTCGGGGTCAAGCTCTTCGAGCGGCACCGGACGGGATACGTGCTCACCACGGCCGGCGAGGAGATGACGGCTTTGGCCGAGCAGATGGAGGAGAACGTCACGGCATTCGCCCGCAAGCTCGCAGGCCAAGCCGTCGCGCCCGCTGGGGAATTGCGGGTCACCACCAACGACACCCTGCTCGTCCACTTGCTTACACCCATCTTCGCCCGTTTCATCACGGCCTGCCCGGAAATGCGCCTCGACGTGGTTCTCGCCAATCAGGCCCTCAACCTCTCGAAGCGCGACGCGGACGTGGCGATCCGCGCCACCGACGACCCGCCTGAGACGCTGGTGGGACGGCGCGTAGCCACCATCGCCTGGGCGATCTACGGCCGGAGGGTGGATTTCCCCGATGTCCGGGGACCTGACGACGTGACCCTGGCCGATCTTTTCGACCGACACTGGGTGGCGCTCGGGGACAACCTGGCGACCCTGAAGGTCGCCCGCTTTGTGCGCGAGCACGTGGCGCCGGAGAACCTCGTCTACAAGGTCAACACGGTGCTCGGCCTCGCCGAGGCCGTGGAGGCCGGAACAGGCATCGGCCCCCTGCCCTGCTTCATTGCGGATGCAAGCCCCAACCTGGTGCGGCTGTCGGACACCAACGCCGATTTCGCCGCCGGCCTGTGGCTCCTCACCCACCCGGACCTGCGCCAATCCGCCCGGGTGCGGGCCTTCATGGACTTCATGGCAGCTGAGATTACCAAACAGAAGAAGCGGATCGAGGGAGGCGGGGCGAAAGCCGCTCTGCTCAGCGAAGCGGGCTAGCTGTTGATTTCCAGCATTCTGCTCGCGTCATCCCCGGACTTGTTCCGGGGATCCACGTTTTTGATACGTCGCGGTTCCTAAGACGTGGATGGCCGGGACAAGCCCGGCCATGACGAGGATGAATTGTCAGCACATGGCGCTTCAAGAGTCGTTTTATGCGACCGACAGCAAACTAGCCGATCTCCACCACTACCCGGCCCTTGATGCGCCCGGCCACGATCTCACGGCCGGCCTCCAGCACTCCGTTGAGCGGGATGGT
>JAJFBI010000092.1 GCA_020697385.1 Microvirga sp.
AACGATGGCCATGATTACGAAGATAACGATGCTCGAGGCTTCCGGGTAGAAAACCTTGGTGAGGCCTTCGAGGACGCCCAGAACGTAGCCGGTCACGATGGCGCCCAGGATCGAGCCCATGCCGCCAACCACCACCACGGCAAACACGATGATGATGAGGTTTGTCCCCATGAGCGGGCTGACCTGATAGATCGGCGCCGCCAGTACGCCGGCAAAGGCAGCGAGCGCGGCTCCCAGGCCGTAGGTGAGCGTCAGAAGCAGCGGCACATTTACGCCGAAGGCCTGAACGAGCGTGGCATTCTCGGTCGCCGCACGGAGGTAGGCGCCGAGTTGGGTCTTCTCGATGAGAAGCCACGTGCCGATGCAGACGACAAGGGAGGCGACCACCACCCAGCCGCGGTAGATCGGCATGAACATGAAGCCCAGGTTGACGGCGCCGGTCAGCTGCGAGGGCGCGGCATAGGGCTGGCCGGCTGCCCCGAACCAGTGACGGAACGCGCCTTCGAGAATGAGCGCGAGGCCGAAGGTCAGGAGAAGGCCATACAGATGGTCAACACCGTAGAGGCGGCTCAGCATGGTGCGCTCGATGACGACGGCGACCGCCCCGACGACGAGAGGTGCCACGATGAGGGCGAGCCAATAGTTGATGCCGAGATAGTTCAGGAGCAGGTAGGCCACGAAGGCGCCCAGCATGTACTGCGCACCATGGGCGAAGTTGATGACCCGCAAGAGGCCGAAGATGACCGCCAGGCCGAGGCTCAGCAGGGCATAGAAGGAGCCGTTGATCAGGCCGATGAGGATCTGGCCGTACAGCGCCGGGGTGGGAATGCCGAAGATTGTGCTCATGATGCTCTACACCCCAAGAACTTCGTGAAGCTCGTCCATGCGCGCATCGAGTTCGTGCCCTGGGAACGAGTTCACCATACGCCCATCCTCCATGAGGTAGAAGCGGTCAGCCACCTTCTTGGCGAAGCGGAAATTCTGCTCGACCAGGAGGATGGTCATGCCGCGCTTCTTGAGCGCCACGAGCACGTCGCCGATGCGCTGGACGATCACGGGCGCCAAGCCTTCTGTCGGCTCGTCGAGAAGAATGATCTTCGCCCCCGTGCGCAGGACCCGGGCGATGGCAAGCATCTGTTGCTCGCCGCCCGAAAGCTTCGTGCCCTGGCTCGAGCGCCGTTCATGGAGATTGGGGAAGAGCGTGTAGATTTCCTCCACGCTCATGCCGCCGTCCGACACGGTCGGGGGAAGAACCAAGTTCTCGGAAACGCTCAGGCTGGCGAAGATGCCGCGTTCCTCGGGCACGTAGCCGATGCCGGCCTGCGCCACCTTGTGCAGCGGCAGGCTGAGGATATCCTTGCCGCGCAGCCGGATGACGCCCTCACGGCGGCGCAGGATGCCCATGATCGCACGGAGCGTCGTGGTCTTGCCGGCGCCGTTGCGGCCGAGCAGCGTGACGGTCTCGCCCTCGCGGATGTCGAGATCGACCCCGTGCAGGACATGGCTTTCGCCGTACCAGGCATTGAGCCCGCGGACTTCGAGGAGAGGAGCGTTACTCATGCTCGGTTCCCATATAGGCTTCACGCACGCGCGGATCCTGGCTGACGGTATCGTAAGACCCGTCGGAGAGGATCTCGCCGCGGGCCAGAACGGTGACGCGGTCGCAGAGATCGGCGACAACGTTCAGGTTGTGCTCGACCATCAGCACAGTGCGGTTCTTGGCAATGCGCCTGATCAGGTCGGAAATACGGCCGATATCCTCATGGCCCATGCCGGCCATCGGCTCGTCGAGCAGCAGCATGGCCGGGTCGAGCGCCAGCGTGGTTGCGATTTCGAGCGCGCGCTTGCGGCCGTAGGACAATTCGGAGGCCGTCAGGTCTCTGTAGGATGAGAGGTTCACCGCATCGATCAACTCCATCGCCCGCTCATCGAGGGTCGAAAGGGCGTTGGACGAGCGCCAGAACTGCGTCGCGAGGCCGGATGGGCGCTGCAGCGCAACGCGCACGTTGTCGAGCACGGTCAGATGGGGAAACACCGCCGAAATCTGAAAGGAGCGGACAAGGCCCAGGCGGGCAACCTCGGCCGCCTTCAGCCGAGTGATGTCCTCGCCCTTGAACGTGATCTGCCCGCGGGTGGGCGTGAGAAACTTGGTGAGAAGGTTGAAGACCGTCGTTTTGCCCGCGCCATTGGGGCCGATCAGGGCATGGATCGTGCCTTCGTTGACGGAAAGGGTCACGTCCTTCACGGCGAGGAAGCCACGGAACTCCATGGTGAGTCCGGTGGCGTTGAGGATGGGCTGCGTACTGACCATAGGGTTCGGCCGCTACTCTCTGGATAAGGCGATGGTCGGGACATCATGCGCGATGCCGCCACCTGTCGCCAGACAGCAACAGAGGCAGGGCAGCGTTGCATGCTGCCCTGCCTCGTTCAAGGCGCTTACTGCGTGACTTGGCAGCCGCTATCGGCAACCTTCATGTAGGCGCTGTCGCCAGGGATCTTGGCGAGCTGCTTGTACATGTCCCACTCGCTCTTGCTCTCCTCCGGCTTCTTCACCTGGAAGAGGTACATGTCGTAGACCATGCGGCCGTTCGGAAGCACCTTGCCGTTCTTGGCGAAGATATCCTGAACGGGCATCTCGTGCAGAAGCTTGGCAACCGGCTCGGTCGAATCCGTGCCGGCCTTCTCGATCGCCTTGAGGTACTGCAGCACGGAGGAATAGGTGCCCATATGGATCATGTTCGGCATGCGGCCGGTCTTGTCCATGAACTTCTTGGCGAAGGCGCGGTTCTCGTCGCTCTGATCCCAGTACCAACCCTCCGTGAGGGTCAGGCCCTGCGCTGCCTTGAGGCCCAGGCCCTTCACCTCAGCGAGCGTGAAGAGGAGCGCCGCGAGACGCGTGCCGCCCTGGGTGATGCCGAACTCGGCCGCCTGCTTGATGGCATTGGCGGTATCGAGGCCCGCATTGGCCATGCCGACGACGTTCGCACCGGAGCTCTGCGCCTGGAGCAGGAAGGACGAATAATCGGTCGCCGCCAGCGGATGGCGCACGGCGCCGACCACTTGGCCGCCCTTCGACTTCACGTATTTCGAGGTCTGCTCTTCCAGGGAGTATCCGAAGGCATAGTCGGCGGTGAGGAAGAACCACTTGTTGCCGCCGTTCTCCACCAGCGCGCCGCCGGTGCCGACCGCGAGCGCGTGGGTGTCGTAGGCCCAGTGGAAACCGTAGGGTGAGCACTGCTTGCCGGTCAGGTCGGTGGTCGCCGCACCGGTCGTCATGGTGATCTTCTTCTTGTCCTTGGACAGACCCTGAACGGCCAAGGCTACCGAGGAGGTCGTCAGGTCCATGATGGCATCGACCTTTTCGGTGTCGTACCACTGGCGGGCGATGCTGGCGGCGACGTCCGGCTTGTTCTGGTGGTCCGCGCTCACGATTTCCACCGGAACGCCAAGAACCTTGCCGCCGTAATCCTGTATCGCCATGCGGGCAGCCTCCACCGACGACTTGCCGCCGAAATCGGCATAGACGCCGGATTGGTCGTTCAGGATGCCGATCTTGACCACGCCGTCGGATGCCTGCTGCGCATAAGCCGAGGAGGCCAGGGCGGTGCAGCTGAGGGCAAACAGAAGCTTGTTGAGGATACGCATCGATTTCCTTCCCTTTATTTCTCAAGGCAGATTGAGCCTGCCCTTGCCGGAGCCGCAGCATAAGGCATGCGGACAATGGGCAGAAAGGTACAGACACTTCGGTCGCGATCAATGAGAAGGGCGTTCATCCTTAAGTCGCACAGGCTTTTGATCTTTTATCTTAATTGCCCCGCTGCGAGCCTGACGATCCCGGAAACGTGACTGTTCTCGAGACAACCCGGCTCCGCACTGCTCACAGTTCCCAAGTCAGAGATCGGTCCTTATATGACCATCAGCTTTTCCGTCGTTCTTATACCAGCTGGAGCTCTGCCATGACTGCGCATGCGAAACCTGTGGACCGTAGTGTGTTGGAGTTGCGGGACCCGTCGCTTCTGGTGGACCGGGCCTATGTGGCAGGCGAGTGGGTGGCGGCGCCGGATGGGCGCACCTTCCCGGTCACCGATCCCTTCGACGGCGCGCTGATCGTCAATCTTCCCGATCTCGGCGTGGAGGCTGCCCGCCAAGCCATCGATACGGCGCATGCAGTGCAGAAGGAATGGGCCAAGCGCACCGCCAAGGAGCGCAGCGCCGTCCTGCGCCGCTGGTACGACCTCATCATCGAGAACGCCGATGATCTGGCCCTCATCCTCACCACCGAGCAGGGCAAGCCCCTGGCTGAGGCCAAGGGCGAGGTGATCTCGAACGCGGCCTACATCGAATGGTTTGCCGAGGAAGCCAAGCGCATCGACGGCGACGTCATTCCCGGCGCCAGCCCGAGCCAGCGCATCCTCGTGCTCAAGCAGCCGGTGGGGGTGTGCGCGGCCATCACCCCGTGGAACTTTCCCAATGGCATGATCACCCGCAAGGTGGGACCGGCGCTGGCAGCTGGCTGCACCATGGTGTTGAAACCTGCGGCCCAGACCCCGCTCTCGGCGCTGGCGCTCGCCGTGCTGGCCGAGCGGGCAGGGGTGCCGAAGGGCGCTTTCTCGGTGGTCACCACCACGGACGCCAAGCCCGTTGGTGAGGAATTCTGTCACAACCCGAAGGTGGCCAAGATCACGTTCACCGGCTCCACCAATGTGGGTCGCTGGCTGATGAAAGAGGCCGGCGACAGCATCAAGCGCCTGTCGCTAGAGCTTGGGGGCAACGCGCCGTTCATCGTGTTCGACGATGCGGACCTGGATGCGGCCGTGGAGGGCGCCATGGCGTCCAAGTTCCGCAATGCGGGCCAGACCTGCGTGTGTGCTAACCGGATCTACGTGCAGGAGAGCGTCGCCGAAGCCTTTGCCGCGAAACTCGCCGAAAAGGCCAAGGGCCTCAAGCTCGGTCGGGGCACGGAGGCTGGCGTGGCCATGGGGCCGCTGATCGACGAGCGCGCCGTAACCAAGATGGAAGAACACGTGGCTGATGCGTTGGCGAAGGGCGGTCAGGTGCTGGTGGGCGGCAAGCGCTCGGATCTGGGCAGCACGTTCTTCGAGCCGACCGTTATGACGGGCGTCACGCAGGCGATGAAGGTGACGAAGGAGGAGACGTTTGCGCCGCTGGCGCCGATCATCACCTTTGCCGACGAGGCGGAGGTGATAGGGATGGCCAATGCCACGGAGTTCGGCTTGGCATCGTACTTCTATGCCAAGGACATGGCTCGCGTGTGGCGCGTGGCGGAGGCCCTGGAGAGCGGCATGGTCGGGGTGAATACGCCGGCGCTCGCCAACGAAATGGCACCTTTCGGCGGGGTGAAGCAGTCGGGCCTGGGCCGCGAGGGCTCCAAGTACGGCATCGAGGGCTTCCTCGAGATCAAGTACATCAACATCGCCGGTCTCTGACGGCAAACAAAAAAGCCCGGCTCAGCCGGGCTTTTTCTTGTCTGGGGCTCTTGAGGGCCTGTCAGCCCTTTGCCTTGAGCAGCAGATCCGCGAGCTCCGCGAAACCATCGCCCGAGTGGCCGTCCGTGATGTAAGCGGGTTTGTGGGTCAGCCGGTGCGCAAAAGCCTGGATGTTGGCCACGCCGACGCTGAACGGGAATGCTTCGAACATGGGCTCGTCATTGGGGGAATCGCCCGCGTAGACCACGACGTTTTTCGCCTGCTCCCAATCTAGGCCGAACACGTCGGCCAGCAGAGTCTTGGCCATGCTGAGCTTGTTGTACTCGCCATACCAGCCGTTCACGTGAATCGAGCTCACCTTGGCCTGCGCACCAGCCTTCTCGAAGATGGATACTATCCGGTCCACCTCCGTTTCCGGCAGAGCCGGCACGTCCTCGCAGAAGTCGATGGCGAGATCTGCCAGGCGATAGGCCTGATCGCTGGCGAGGGCACAGCCCGGCACGGTTTCCAGCACCTCCTTTTCGATGGCATCGAGCCTGATCCGGTTCCGTCTCAGCTCCTCGGGGCTGGCCCAGAAGTGCTGCTGCATCTTTTTGCGCTCGCGATCGTAGCGGAAGTAGAAGGCACCGTTCTCGCCCACCACCGCATCCACCGGCCACATGCGGGCGATGTGATCGCACCAGCCCGCCGGACGGCCGGTGACCGGGATGACCATGAAGCCCGCACGATGCAGTTCTTCAAGAGCGTGATAGGCCTTCGCCGTCAGCAGGCCCTCTGTGGTCACCGTGTCGTCGATGTCGGTCAGCACCACGCGAATGGAGCGTGCTGTCGTCAGCGGAAGCTGCGAGAGAGGCTTCATATCCCGAACTCCAGGACAGGCGGGCAGGGGAGCGGCATCGGCAGAGGCATCCTTGTTTGAAGCGACCGTCATTGGAATGATGAGACGGCTAACGGTGGGTCTTTAAGCACGAGCCGGGATGGTCTCCAAGACCTTTGATCGGTGCTCTCGACAGGGTTCACGGGCGCGATTTCTCACGTAAAGTGACCTCATGCACAATGATCGCGACATCCTCCATGCCCTGTTCGAGGCGGCCCTGCAGGCAGCGCTTCCCGATGGAAAATTCGACGGCCGCCTTCCTGAAAAACCAAAGGGACGGACCATCGTGCTTGGGGCCGGCAAGGCCTCGGCCCGCATGGCGGCCGCTTTCGAGGAGGCCTGGGGCCGCAATGGCGGAACCTGCGAAGGGCTTGTGGTCACCCGCTACGGCCATGCGGTGCCAGCACAATCGATCGAGATCGTGGAGGCGGCCCATCCCGTTCCCGACGAGGCCGGCTTGCAGGCGGCCAAGCGAATTCTGGCGCTCGCCCGGGAGGCGGGACCGGACGATCTCGTCGTCTGCCTGATGTCGGGTGGAGCCTCGGCGCTCCTGTCGCTGCCGGCCGAGGGCGTGACGCTCGCCGACAAGCAGGAACTGAACCGTGCCCTGCTCAAATCCGGGGCGCCCATCGGCGAGATGAACCTCGTGCGCAAGTCGCTCTCGGCCATCAAGGGAGGCAGGCTGGCAGCCGCCGCAGGCCGGGCGCAGCTCGTGACCTACCTGATTTCCGACGTGCCGGGGGACGACCCTGCCAGCATCGGATCAGGCCCGACGATCCCCGAGAGGATCGACCCGGAGATCGCTCTCGGGATCCTGCGCCGCTACGGCATCGATGTGCCGAGCCATGTGGTGCACGCCATCCTGGCGAGTGCCGTCACGGAGCCTGTGGCGGGTGGTGCTGTTCATATGCTGGCGACCCCCAAGATGGCGCTTGATGCAGCGGCCGCCAAGGCGCGCGAGCTGGGCCTGAACACCCTCGTTCTTGGCGATGCTCTGGAAGGGGAGGCGCGTGAGGTTGGGCGCGTCATGGCTGGCATTGCGCACTCGGTATTGATGCATGGGGAGCCTGCCCGAACCCCCTGCGCCCTGCTCTCCGGCGGCGAGACCACCGTGACGGTTCGCGGCCAGGGACGTGGCGGACGCAACGCCGAGTTCCTGCTGTCCCTGGCTCTTTCCCTGAAAGGCGAGAGTGCGATCTCCGCCATTGCGTGCGATACCGACGGCATTGACGGATCGGAGGAGAATGCAGGCGTCTGGTGCGATGGCGGCTTGCTAGAAAGCGCCCGTGCAAAGGGCATCGACCTTGCCGCTCATCTGGCGACGAACGACGCCTATACGGCGTTCGCGCAGCTCGACAGGCTGGTCGTGACGGGCCCTACGCTGACCAACGTGAACGACTTTCGCTGCATCCTCATCCGTCCGTAAGCGCTCGGCCAAGGCCGAAGAGATCGCGTCCGCTCAGATCGAGTAGCTGATCCCGGTCGTGTTCGTTTCCGGCACGATCAGGCTCACCTTGGTGCCGCGCCTCTCACGGCTGTCCACATCAAGGTTCCCGCCATGGAGCTTGAGGATGTACCAAGCCAGGCTCAAGCCCAGGCCAGTACCGGGCAGCTTCTTGGCATTGCGGCCGCGAAAGAAGGGTTGCAGGATGAAAGGCAGATCCCGTTCCGAGATACCGATGCCGCGATCCTTGACGGTAATCCTGACCATGCTGTCTTCCCTGCGGGCCGTCACATCGATCGGCTGGTGCGGGCTGGAATACTTCATGGCATTCGACACGACGATGACGAGCGCCTGCTCCAGCAGAACCTGATCGCCGATGATCGTCTCAGGCAGGTCCCTGATATCGAGATGAAAGGGGCGCTCGGGTTCCTGACCTCCCTGCTCGCGACAGACCCGCCTGATGAGTTCCGCCAGATGGAACTCGCTCGGGTTGAGCATGATCCCGCCGGCGCTGGCACGGGTATAGGACAAAATCGTTTCAATGAGTTCGTCGAGCCGCAGGCTTGCCCGCCAGATTTTCTCGGCCTTCACCTGAATGTCATGGGTGCTCAGCCGGTCGGCACGTCGGATCAGGCCCTGGGCCAGGGCATTGATCGTCGACAAAGGGGTTCTGAGCTGATGCGCCAGCAAGGCCATAGGGTCCAAAGGAAGGGCCGCCCCGCGAGCTGCCGTGCGCGAGGCCGAATGGTGGGAAGCTTTGGAAGAGGATCTAGGTGGACGGGCGGCTGACACGAACGCGGACCTAAACTTTATAACATTTGAAGTTGGTTTGGTCCGAATTAGAGCGTGGAGGGA
>JAJFBI010000093.1 GCA_020697385.1 Microvirga sp.
ACTTTCCTTTAAGGGCTGAAAAGCACTGTGGCTTGATGCTCCGTACTGACAACAGGATGCGAGACGACATGCATTGCAACCGCGCTGAAGCGAATACCGGGCTGAGGGGAACGATCCCGTCCTTCACTCAACGGACTTTGCTCCGCGTTGCCGGTGTCACGGCCATCGCTCTGATGGCTGCCAATTGTTCCTCGAATGTCAGGGGCGGGATTGATCCCAAATACGGCGTTGCTCCAAGCCCGAAGGTGGTCGCCGATGGGCAGCCTGTCCCCAAGGGCGGCGGGCGCGAGATGGTGGGCAAGCCCTATACGGTTGCCGGCCGCACCTACGTTCCTGATGCGTCCCCGCGTGCGACCGAGGGACTGGCTTCCTGGTATGGATCGAATTTCCACGGCCGCATGACGGCGAATGGCGAGGTGTTCGACCGCAATTCGATCGCGGCGGCTCATACCACGATGCCGCTGCCGAGCTATGCTCGCGTCACGAATGTCCAGAACGGCCACTCGATGATCGTCCGCGTGAACGACCGTGGGCCTTTCCATGGCAACCGGGTTATCGATGTCTCGGAGCGGGCCGCAATGGCCCTAGGCTTCAGGCAGCAGGGTACGGCCCGCGTGAAGGTGGAGTATGTCGGCCGGGCATCCACCAACGGGAGTGACGATCGTATCCTGATGGCAAGCCTCAGGACGGACGGACAACCGGCCAGCCTCACCAACACGCCTCCGACCATGATTGCCCAGGCGCCTCCGCAGCCGAACGCGCCGCGCCAAGCCATCGCCCTGCGTACCTATGAGCCAGACAGCGAGGCTTATCAGGCTCCCGTCCGGGTCGCCCAGCCTTCAGCGATGCCCGGCGCGGTCGCCGGCAACGCGCCGTTGCCGCCCGAGCGTCCCTTCGATCTCGGCACGATCCCCGGTGCGGCAAGCCCGATGGCCAGAATCAGCTCGACAGCTCCGAGCCAGCCGTCGGCCTCCCGCCCGGTGGTCGCCAGTCTGTATGAGGCACCTGCCGGCGCGGAACCGTCTGGCTTTCACAGGGGCGGCTCATCCACAGGTCCTGCGGCGCAGAGCTTTGTGCTCCGTTGAGGCGGAAACACGCTCTTTTCCGAGCTGCGTGCCTCCGCACACAGTCCAGCGTGGCTGAATGTTGATTTGTTGTTGACGCGCCACAGATTCGGGATCTCCTAGGGGAAGAGCCTGGAGATTTCTTGCTATGCGTCAGCCTCAAGCCGCCCGAGTTCTTGCGGCCTTTGCGTTTTTGGTCGGTGGTCTGTTCCTTGCGCCTCTCGGGGCGCAGGAGGCAAGAGCCCAGGAATTCCAGACGGCGGCCCCTACGGCCGTCCTGATGGATGCCGGGAGCCATGCGGTTCTGTTCGAGAAGAACGCGGATGAGCCGACGGCACCGGCCAGCATGGCGAAGGTCATGACGGCCGAGGTCGTTTTCAACGAAATCAAGAATGGCCGCCTGAATTTCGACAGTGAGTTCATGGTGTCGGAGAATGCCTGGCGGAAGGGGGGAGGCGGCTCCGGCGGCTCATCCATGTTCGCCAAGGTGAATACCCCTGTCCGCCTTGAGGACCTCCTGCGCGGTCTGATCGTGCAATCGGGCAACGACGCCGCCATTGCCCTGGCCGAAGGCATTGCTGGCACCGAGGAAAACTTCGCCCGCATGATGAACGAGCGGGCCAAGCAGATCGGTCTTACGAAATCCACCTTCCGCAACGCGACCGGTTACGGTCACCCCGAGCAGAAGGTCACGGTTCGTGACTTGGCCAAGCTCGCTCTCTACGTCATCGAGACCTATCCGGACCTCTACAAGATGTTCGGCGAGCGCGAGTTCACTTGGAACAAGATCCGTCAGCAGAACCGCAATCCTCTGCTGTTCGCCGATATCGGCGCGGACGGCCTGAAAACCGGCAATATCGACGAATCCGGCTATGGTCTTATCGGCTCCGCCGTTCAGAACGACCAGCGCCTGATCGTGGTGGTGAACGGCCTGAAGACGGCCAAGGACCGGGCAACGGAATCCAGAAAACTCCTGGACTGGGGCTTCCGGGCATTCGAAGCCCAGCAGCTGTTTGCGGACGGACAGATCGTTGGCGAAGCTCAGGTTTTCGGTGGAAACATGCGCTCGCTTCCCCTTGTGGCGAAGAAGCCAGTTCGTGTACTTGTGCCCCGTGGCGACGGCGAGCGGGTGACCGCCCGCATCGTTTACACCGGTCCGCTGAAGGCTCCCATCCAGAAGGGGGCCGAGGTGGCCCGGCTTCAGGTCAGTCGTGGTGACATGCAGGCTCTCGATATGCCGCTCTATGCCAATGAGGACGTCCAGCAGGGCACGCTGAGTCAGCGGGCCTTGGACGGCCTGTTGGAATTCAGCACGGGATGGGTCCGCCGCGCATTCTCGAGTCTTGTCGAAAGCATTTGATGGCAGGTTGCTTCATCACCTTTGAGGGCGGGGAGGGCGCAGGCAAGTCAACCCAGATCGAACGGCTCAAGCAACGGCTGGGAGATATAGCCCAACCGGCCCTCGTGACGCGCGAGCCGGGTGGCTCTCCTCATGCGGAGGAGATCCGCGCATTCATCTTAGGTGGGCATGCCAAGCATCTCGGGAGCTTTGCGGAGGCCCTTCTGTTCGCTGCGGCCCGCATCGACCACCTGGACAAGACCATCATCCCGGCCCTCAACCGCGGCACTCACGTTCTCTGCGACCGTTTCGCGGACTCGACAAGGGCCTATCAAGGTTCGGCCGGAAACATCGACATGGCACTCATCGACCAGCTCGAGCGAGTGACGCTTCGTGGCATCAAGCCCGACCTGACTTTCATCCTCGATCTGCCGGTTGAAACCGGCCTCGCTAGAGCCAGAGAGCGCCAGGCGGGCAGGGGCGAGGGTGCGGACCGGTTCGAAGGGGAGGAAGCCTCCTTCCATCATTCCTTGCGCCAGGCCTTCCTGTCCATTGCCCGCAACGAGCCGAAGCGGTGCGTGGTGATCAATGCCGACCAGGAGCCCGACGCGGTCGAGGCGGCGATTTGGGCGGCCTTGCGCGATAGGCTGCCTCAGCTCGCCCAGAACCGCTTGTCGGACGATGCTTTGAGGCCACTCGATGTCGCGTGACAACCAGGACGTGGTCGAGCCGGACAGGTTCGAGGGAGCGCCGCATCCGCGGGAGCAGTTTGCCTTCTTTGGCCACCGGGAGGGCGAGGAGGCTTTTCTGGAGGGGCTTCGGAGCGACCGCCTGCATCATGCCTGGCTAATCGGCGGAGCGCAGGGGATCGGCAAGGCAACTCTCGCCTATCGAGTCGCCCGAGCCGTCCTCGATCATCAGACGGCGAGCGACAAGTCCCTTGCCAGCCTTGATGTACCGGCTGAAGCCCAAGTGGCACGTCAGGTCGCAGCCCTGTCCCACCCGAATCTGGCCGTGCTGAGGCGGTCTCCGCCGACGGACAAGAAGGCGGCATCCTCGACCATCCCCGTGGATGCGGTGCGCCGGGCGCTCAACATGTTCGGCTCCACGGCCGCCAATGGCGGCTATCGGGTCTGCATCGTGGACAGCGCCGAGGATCTCACCATCTCGAGCGCCAATGCCCTGCTCAAGGTGATCGAGGAGCCGCCGCCGCGTTCGCTGTTCCTGATCGTGAGCCATGCCCCGCAACGGGTTCTGCCGACCATCCGCTCCCGATGCCGCCGCCTGCTGCTGCGCCCTCTGGAAGACCAGGAGATCAGGGCGACCATTGCCTCTCTTGGCTCTCCCTGGTCCGATATTCCGGTGGACTTGGTCGATCAGGCACTTCGCTATGGGGAAGGGTCGGTCCGCCGCACCCTTGAGTTGCTCGATGCCGAGAAGGTTGCCTTCATCGAGCAGGTCACGAAGCTCCTCGACGGGCTGCCCCGAACCGACACGAAGCAGATTCTCGCCCTGGCGGAGGCGCTCGCGCGGCGCGATGCGGACGACAGCTATGAGCTGACCCTGGAAACCGTCCAGCGCTGGGTCTCCGAGCGGCTGCACGACCGGGCGGGGCTTGGCGCCTCCCGCCTTGCACCTTTGGTGGAGGTGTGTGAGAAGATCGGCCGTTCGGCGCGCGAGATCGACGTGTTCAACCTCGACCGCCGGCCCTTCATCCTGACGATGTTCGACGATCTTGCCGACGCTGTTCGGCGAGCGGCCTGAAGCCTCCGCCGTCCGCAGGAGCCGAAGGGTTCTAGAAGTTCAGGTTAGGATTCGACATGGCCGATAAGCAGAAATTCTACATCACCACGGCTATCTCGTACCCGAATGGGGCTCCCCATATCGGTCACGCCTACGAGGTCGTCGCCTCGGATGCGATCGCGCGGTTCAAGCGGATCGACGGCTATGATGTCTTCTTCATGACCGGCACGGACGAGCACGGTCTTAAGATCCAGCAGACGGCGGACAAGAACGGCACCACGGCGAAGGCTTTCGTCGACGAGATGGCAGCCAAATTCAAGGCCATGGCCGACCGGCTGGACTGCTCCTACGACCGCTTCATCCGCACCACCGATGCGGATCACGTGCCCTCGACCCAGGAACTCTGGCGCCGGATGCAGGAGAAGGGGGACATCTACCTCTCCAAGTATTCCGGCTGGTACTCAGTCCGGGATGAGGCTTATTATGACGAGGCAGAGCTGACCAAGCTGCCTGACGGCAGTTGGCGCGCGCCCACGGGAACGCCTGTCGAGTGGATCGAGGAGGAAAGCTACTTCTTCCGTCTTTCCGCCTATCAGGATCGCCTGCTCGCCCATTACGAGGCCCATCCGGACTTCATCAGCCCCGAAACCCGCCGGAACGAGATCACCAGCTTCGTCCGCTCTGGCCTGCAGGATCTCTCGATCAGCCGTACCACCTTCAACTGGGGCCTGCCGGTGCCGGGTGACCCCAAGCACGTCATGTATGTGTGGATCGACGCGCTGAACAATTACGTGACCGGCTGCGGCTTCCCGAACCAGAGCGACCCGCGCTGGCAATACTGGCCGGCCGATGTCCACATCATCGGCAAGGATATCGTCCGCTTCCACACGGTCTACTGGCCGGCCTTCCTGATGTCGGCGGAGCTGCCACTGCCCAAGCGCGTCTTCGGCCACGGTTTTCTGCTCAACAAGGGCGAGAAGATGTCGAAGTCGGTCGGCAACGTGGTCGATCCCTTCGACCTCGCCGACACCTATGGCGTCGACCAGATCCGCTACTTCTTCATGCGCGAGGTACCGTTCGGGCAGGATGGCAACTACTCCCACGAGGCTATCGTCAACCGCATCAATGCGGATCTGGCCAATGATCTCGGCAACCTGGCGCAGCGCTCCCTGTCCATGATCGCCAAGAACTGCGACGCTTCGGTGCCGCAGCCGGGCGAGTTCACCCAGGCCGATCAGGACATGCTCTGGCTCGCCGATGCCCTGCCTGCCAAGACAAGGGCGGCCATGAAGGATTTCGCCCTCCATATGACGCTGGCCGAAATCTGGGCCGTCGTGGCCGAGGCCAACCGGTATTTCGCCTCCCAGGAGCCCTGGGTGCTGCGCAAGACCAGCCCTGAGCGCATGAACACCGTGCTTTATGTCACGGCCGAGGTTTTGCGCGCGGTCGGCATCCTGGCCCAACCCTTCGTGCCGACGGCTGCCGCCAAGCTCCTCGATCTTCTGGCTGTTTCGCCGGAGGGCAGGGGGCTCGCGGCCGTCGGGCCGGAGCATCGTCTGGTAGCCGGCATGGCCCTTCCGCAACCGGCCCCGATTTTCCCGCGTTATCTCGAAGCGGAGGCGTCCTGACGCGTCCGCTTTGTTCGGCCTGAAAGGGCCCCAAGCGGAAGCGTTCGATGTACACCACTTTCATGTTCGCCACTGGGATCGAGAACAGCATCCCGACCATCAACAATGGCCGCACCCGCATCGATCAGATGGAAAAGTGCGGCCATTACAAGCACTGGCGGACGGATTTCGACCTCCTCGATGAACTCGACATCCAGGTTCTGCGCTACGGGCCGCCACTTCATACAAGCTTTCTTGGCCCTGGCCGCTACGACTGGTCCTTTGCAGATATGACCTTCGGCGAGATCCATCGCCGTAACCTAATCCCTATCGTGGATCTGTGTCATTTCGGGGTGCCGGATTGGATCGGCAATTTCCAGAATCCGGATTTTCCATATCTTTTCGCGGGTTACGCGGAAGACTTTGCACGACGCTTTCCCTGGGTTCAGCTCTACACGCCGATCAACGAGATGTTCATATGCGCCCAGTTCTCCGCCGCATATGGCTGGTGGAACGAGCAGATGCGCAGCGACCGAGCTTTCGTGACGGCCCTCAAGCACATCGTGAAGGCCAATGTCCTGGCTATGGAAAGGATCCTGAAGGTTCGCCCGGACGCCCTGTTCATCCAGAGCGAGTCGTCGGAGTATTTTCACGCCGATAATCCGGCTGCCATCAAGCCGGCCGAGATCATGAACGCCCGCCGCTTCCTGTCCCTCGACCTCAATTATGGTCGGCGCCTCGACTCGGAGATGTACGAGTTCCTGATGGACAACGGGATGACGCGGGACGAATACCACTTCTTCCTGAGCCGTTCGTCACTCCGTCACCACTGCATTATGGGCAATGACTACTACGTTACCAACGAGCACAGGGTTTCGGCGGACGGGCTGACGAGGGCGGCCGGGGACGTGTTCGGCTACGATGAGATCACCCGGCAGTACTATGATCGTTACAAGCTGCCGGTCATGCATACCGAGACGAACCTCATGGAAGGCCCAACAGGCGAGGAGGCTGTGGACTGGCTCTGGAAGCAATGGGCCAACGTGCTTCACGTCCGCAATACCGGCGTGCCGATTGTCGGCTTCACTTGGTATTCGCTGACCGATCAGATGGATTGGGACGTGGCGCTTCGCGAGGAAAACAACCGCGTCACGCCCGTAGGGCTTTACGATCTCGACCGCAATATCCGTCCCGTGGGGCGCTGCTACAAGCAACTGATCCATGCTTGGTGCGATGTTCTGCCGGCCCAGAGCGTGTGCCTCACCGTTCCCGTCGTTCGGCCTCAGGAGCACGATGAGGTTCAGGTTCGCAGACATCAGGAGCGGCTGCGCGAGATGCTTCGCAAGGAAACGAAAGAGGACGAGGAGCCCGCGGCGACCGCCCAAGGCGGGCATCGGTAGACGAGACAGTTGATCCGATTTATGCAGCCTTGCCGCGAGCCGCAGAGGAGGGCGCCTTCACCCATGTTGGTCGACAGCCATTGCCACCTGGATTTTCCGGACTTTCAGAGCCGCCTACGCGATGTTCTGGCCGCCGCCGCGGCGGCCGATGTCGGCCGGATGGTGACCATCTCGACCCATGTGGCGCATGTAGAAACCTATCGGGCCCTGGCTGAGGCGTATGAGAGCATCTTCTGCACAATCGGCACCCATCCTCACAACGCAGCGCTTGAGCCGGACGTGCCGGCAGAGCGGCTCATCGAGCTATCGCGCCATCCACGCTGCATTGCCATCGGCGAAGCCGGGCTCGACTACCACTACGACAAGAGCCCGCGCGACGTGCAGCAGCGGGTCTTTGTCACCCATATCGAGGCGGCCCGTGCGACCGGTCTGCCGCTGGTGATCCATGCCAGGAATGCCGACGAGGACATGATCCGGATCCTGTCCGATGAGATGAGGCGAGGGCGCTTCGATGCCGTTCTCCACTGCTTCTCGTCCGGCGAGAGGCTCGCCCAGGTCGGCGTCGAACTTGGGCTATACGTCTCGTTTTCGGGCATCCTGACATTCAGGAACTCGGAGGAGATCCGCCGGGTCGCTGTCGCCGTTCCCCAGGACCGGCTGCTGGTCGAGACCGACGCGCCTTATCTGGCCCCCGTCCCGTTCCGCGGCAAAACCAATGAGCCGGCCTACGTGGCCCACACGGCCCGCGTTCTCGCCGAAGTCATCGGCGTGACGGACCAGGAAATCGCTGAACTGACGACGGCCAATTTCTACCGGCTATTCGCCAAGGCCGCGGCTGCCGATGCCGAATTCAGGCAGGCGCTCGCATCATGACGCTGCGCCTGACGATCCTCGGCTGCGGATCTTCCGCCGGCGTGCCCCGCGTGGGTGTCGGCTGGGGTGCCTGCGACCCGAAAAACCCGAAAAACCGGCGCAGGCGCTGTTCCGTGCTGGTAGAGCGAACCGGTCTGGACGGCGCCGTCACGACCGTGCTGGTCGACACCGGCCCTGACGTGCGCGACCAATTGCTTGGAGCCCATGTCCGCCGTCTGGACGCGGTTCTCTATACTCACGAGCATGCCGACCATATCCACGGGATCGACGACCTGCGCCCGCTCGCCATCGTCCAGCGCCACCGGATCCCGGTCTATGCCGATCGGATGACTAGCGAATTCCTGATGATGCGCTTCGGCTACTGCTTCGAGACGCCGGCCGGAAGCAGCTATCCGCCGATTCTGAAGATGCATCATCTGAAACCCGGAGTGCTGACCTCGGTAGCAGGGCCGGGCGGCATCCTCGAGGCAATGCCGTTCAGGATGATCCACGGCGATATAGATACCCTGGGATTCCGGTTCGGGAGCGTT
>JAJFBI010000094.1 GCA_020697385.1 Microvirga sp.
AGCGTCAACGGCGCGTAATTCTCAGTGCCGAACACCATCTTCTCTGCGACGGAGTGATGGATCACGGGTGGGCCGCCGCTGTCGGGACCGCCCCCGATCGGGCGAGGGTCGTACCGGTAGAGCACGGATAGACCCTCTCGGGAATCGTGCTTCGCCGCCAGCGCCGAGGCCTGCTCTCGGAAGGCATGGAGCGCGCCGGGCAGGAATCGTAGCCCGCGATTCGGGCCGCTGGCGGTGGCGGCGATCTCGTCGGCCATCCAGGCCAGAGGCACGTAGGACAGCGCCCCCTCCGGATAGCCGCCCCCTACGTCCGAATGCACGCCAGAAAACCAGACCTCCTTGATCCTCCCATCCTTCGCCCATTCCGGCTCGTTGGTCATGTCGAAGCGGAGCGGGTGGAAAGTAGTGCGCTCGTCGTCAAGCGCGAGGGCGTGCCGAGCAAAATCGACCTTCTGACTGAGGACCCTATTGCGGAACGAAATGGGCCAGATGGCGAAGTCGATCGCCGTGCGCATCTCTTCGATCGGCACCCCGTATGCCTCCACTGTATCGAACAGCCCGACAAACCTGATGCGGGCGTCGATCCGCTTCTGCGTGCGCATCGTCTCGCGAATTTCCGCATAGCGGCGATGCCCGCGAAGGCGCTGGTAAATTGACAGAATGAGGTCCCGAATGGCGCGCGTGATCGGGATCGTGGGAAGGCTATTTGACCAAGTGGCCTTCCGCGCCCGATAGGCTCGCCACGCCGCCATAACGTTGCGCTTCATCTCCTCGCGCGACACGGGGCCATCCTCAAACTCGATCGGCACCAGCCCTTGGCTGTCGATGAGGCCAATCAGGGTGCGGACCGTGAAAGCGCCGCGGCTGAAGCCGAAAAGATAGATCTCGACTTCCGGGTGCCAATTCCAGCACAGGAAGCGATACAGCTTGCGGACGTTTGCCGGCACCCCGAACCCGATCGCGCCATCGAGGAGAGCCAACGGCTTGAAGCCCGAGGTCCCGACACCCTTGATGTAATACGCCACCTGCTCCGGACTCGTCAGGTCGAGCGCGGCGTAGAGCCGCCAAATATTCGATTCTTGGCTCTTAAAGGCATTGCCCGTGCCATCCGCGAGAATGACGATCGTCCTGACGCGATCCCGCCCGTCCATGATCGACCTCCGCGGCGCATTGGGCGACAGATCGGGGTGATTCGCCTCCATGACGCAAAGTCGCGTTGGGCCAAGTCTGCTATCGTAGCGTCGACTGGCGCAAGCTGCCAATTGCCGCGTCACGGCTATGGACCGCCGAGGCGGAGGTAACGCTCTGCACCGCAAAGGAGCAATCCAACGACGGCCCTCGATAGTCGCATTCAGGTGGCGCACCGCCGGCTCGATCTGGCTTTGCTCGCTGGTCACCCCTGCGACGCAGCATAACTGCGGTCGCTTCGGAGCGCTGGCGCCTCATCAGCGCCGAGGCGGCTGTCACGGCAACTCGTGCCGCCGGGAGAAGGTTGGATCCCAGGTTCTCTCACTCCACCAAGCAGTTTCTGCATTACCGGCGTGGAAGCGGAGGGGGCGAGCTTTTGGTGCCTTCCAGCATGCGGGGCTTAACCTGCGGCCGATTGACCTCACACCCCGACCAGATACGCTCAATGCGGGTGCAGGCGTTGCCAATTTCGACAGATTGGCCGCGCCGCTACGTCCGATCCACACCCGTCAGGACTAGCCAAGGAGACCCCGCATGCCCGCAGGAGAAGACGTTTCGGTTTCCGGAATGGTGCAGTCCGGAGACGGCGCCCCGATTCCTATGATCAAGGTGACGATTTATCGTGACGACAGAGAAGTGGCCCACGCGTTTACGGGGGAGGACGGTAAATACGTCATTGCGGTCGCGAAGGAGAAGCCGATCACGATCCGATTCGATACGCACTATTCGCTCAACAACGCGAAGGACTGGCATCCGTCCGTGGTGGCCAACGTATCAGCTATGAAGGACGTAGCAGTAGATCGCGTCCTGCTGCGCGTCGGGCACGGGGATGGTTTCACGGGTTTCATCGACGCGCTGAGCGGATATGAATTCGCAGCCTTTCGAAGACCGGGATCCCGATAAAGGCTTATGCCCAATCTGCAGCGGAGCGTCTGGGGCCAATGAAGCTTCCCATTACTATCCTGCAGGAGTTCCAAAGAAAGCTTGCGGACCATTTTCGGGAACGGGCCCGCGGGCCGTGAACTGCAAGGAAACACACCATTGCCCAAAGTACCTGCCGGCCCTGCAGCGGCTCGTGGCCGACATCTGGGCCGGCCTTGTCGATCTCAGCCTTCATGGCTTCGTAGACCTGCGACGCGAGCAGTTGCAGCCGCACGAGGCTCGCGTTTGTGACAACTTCGTGCGCCATCCTCGCTACGATTCCTTTCCGAGTTCCCACGGCCGACCGGCAGCTCATGCTCACACCGCATGGTCTAGTGAACTTGTTCAGTCACGGAGCAGCTCGTTGACACGCTGTACCGCGCCATGAACTCGGAATACTGCGAGCGCTTTAACTGCCCGCTTTTCGCATTCAGGGTCCCCCGATTGCGTATAAGTTCCCGCTCTCGTCGATGTCTAGCAATCCGGTAGTGGATGTCCCGAAAGTCCTCTGGCTTATTCTTCCGATAGGGCCGGCCATTGGGCAGGTTCGTTACATTCTTGCTGTAGTCACCAAGCGGCCGTGAAGGACCTGTAAAGACACCGATGTACGAGCCCGAAGCACGGCCCAATGCGGGGCAGGCCTGGCTGGTCTCAGGGGAGATGCCACGGTTCTCTCCTCACCGCTGCACGACGCCCAAGCCGCCCGGCCCATATCGTTCCATCGCAAAGGCACAGAATCGCTCACGACCTTCGCGCTCGAGCTTGTTTCTCAGGTTCAACCTGGCCTCGTCGCCCCCGGCTTCGAACGCGGCTCGGCGTGGGCCCCCCGGCGCAATGTCGGCCTTGCTGATCCGCGCGTTGACGAGCAGCCGGCCGATGCCGCCCGGATCATCGCGGAAGCCGCAGGCATTGCGGATTACCACGGCGCTCCCCACGGCGAAGCCGACCGTGCTTGCCGGATCGGCAGCGATGGCCGGGGAGGAGCCGAGGGCGACGGCCACCGCGAGCGTACCTCGCGCGCCAATGAGGAGGTTGGACAACGTTTGCCCCACGAGTTGGTGGCCATGAGCAAGGCCGAACTCAGCGTTTCCCAATCTTGCCTGCTTCGGCCCTGCATGCGGCACGGACCGCGTAGGCAAGATGCGGTGTGCTGGGGTTTGGCTCATGCGACTGACCTCTCGCTCAAGAACGCGCTGGGCGACCAGCTTCCGGTCGCTTTCGTGGCATGCTCGTCGTGCGACGAAGCCGATGAAGGACGCAGGTCTAAATGGCGCATGTTGCAATTGATTGTCGTCAACACGGGCTGATGGTTTCTTCGTCCATCCCGAAGAGTGCAATGGGGAAGGAACGCCAGACGCCTGACGCCGGTCGTGAACGGCGCCCTGAAGCCTGCTCAATACCGCCGGCGGAAGACGGATCTCCCAGGCAGGCGACCTGCGCTTTTCCGGTGCCGCTTTCGATCGAGGGAGTGCGTATCCCGAGAAGGCTCGCGAGCAGCCACGGCCCGCTTCCTGAACCAACGGCTCGTTTGCGCAGCATCAAGCAACAGGAACGGCGAGGATGGGCGCTAAGCGGACCTGACGAGGTTTGGGACGCTGACGTCACGCAGGCAGTTCGACAGCTTCGTCCAAAGCGGACGATGAGAGCGTTCGGGACCTGAGCAGCACAGCTCCGGCCAGATACGCTTTTGACTCACATCGGCAGCCCCGATGGTCGCTCGCTAGCCATTTGGGAAGCACATGGGAAACATCGCGAGGGCTGGGGCGGCGAGCCCCCAGCTCTCCTCTGCTCGGCCTGGCACGATATGCCGCCGGGCCCTCACCTCACCCCGGTTGCATCGAAGCATCTGAAGCGGTCGCCGCTCGCTTCGGTTCACGTCACAGGGAAGATGCCGGCGCTCGTGATCACGGCGGCCTTTTTATTCGGGTTTGTACGACAACGGACAACGCGCCAGAGGCCGTCAGGCGGCGAGCTTCCGACGACGTTGTCTTCGGCCTTTGCCCGCGCTCGATCCCACAACTCCAGCGCAAGCCGCTCGAAGTAGGCGTAAGCCACTGGCCGGAGCCGCTTCCCCCAAGGATCGACGGTCCGAAGATCGCTGCCGAACAGGACCACCCTGCTGAGGAGACCCTCGGCCGCGCTGTCCTCGTCCACCGTCGCCTCGGTCAGGTTCAGGTGGCCCGTCCCATTTTGATAGGATCCGACGAAGTTGGTGGTTCGTTTCAGGGGCTTGCTGTAGAGCCTGAACTTGAACCCGTGTCCGTCCCGCTCGACGTTCATCGTGAAGTGCCGTGGTTGATCGACCGGCTCGAACACGGTTTGTCCAAGTGCGCATTCGCGCGCGACCGCCGGCGCACACGTCGCGCTCACGACCACCGCGGCCAGCAGCACCTTCCTGGTAGCCCGCTGAGCATGGCGCGCCCGCTTTTGAGTTCGGCTCACGTCCCGCCCCCTGCAGGCGCCAGGGCGGGCCGCCGGAGGATCCGGCGGATGCCGCGGCCCAGCGCCCACCAGGCGAGCACGGCTCCAGCCGACATCAAGATCCTGATCAGCACATAACCCTCCGCCATCAGAATGATGTCGAGCACCGGCCAGAGGTCCTCGAGGAGGGCGATGGCGACGGCCAGGCCGGCACTTGCCCAATCGTTGCGGATCGCAAGTGCCGCCACGATCCCGGCGAGCATCTTCACCCAGCTCATCAGCAATCCAAGCGCGAGGAACAGGACGAACTGGCCTCCTGTCGGCCAATCGGAGATCTTGCGGGCCTGCTCCTCGTCGGCGCTCGCCGCCTCTGGGTTGCCCATGGCGCGGTGCACCTCGGCACGCTGTCGGTGGAAGCTGGATGAGCGAGGCACTTCGGCGATGGCCTCGTTAAGGTCGGCGAGCGCCGCGAGGTTGTCTCCGCGTGCCCGCTGGAGCTTCGCTCTGGCGGCAAGCCAAGTTGGGCGGTTCCCGGGCCGCTTCAGCGCTTCCGTGTAGTCGGCAATGGCTCGCTCGGGCTCGCCAAGGGACTCGAACGCTTCGGCCCGCTCGGCCCACCGCGTCCCGTCATTCGGGTTCAGGTCGATGGCGCGCGTGAGGCTCGAAATCGCTTCGGCGCGCCGACCACGCTCGAGGAAGAACTCGGCGTGCTTGCGATGCGCCACATTCCACTCGGGGAACAGCGCAACGGCGGTCTCATAATCGCGCAGCGCGAGCTCGTCTTGCTTCTTCTTCTCGTACGCGCCCGCCCGATTGATGTACGCGACCCGCATCTGCGGATCGATACGGGCGGCTTCGGTCAAGTCGGCGATCGCACGGTCGTATTCGCCAAGTTGTGTCAGGGCATCGCCACGTACGTTGTAGGCCCGGGCCGCGCTCGGATCGCGCTTCAACACTTCGGTGGCGGCGGCGACAGCTTCTTGCCACTCCGACCGGCTGTGGTGGATCGAGGCGCTGTCGAGGAGCGCAGCTGTATTTTGCGGGTCAAGCCGGGCCACTGTACGGAGGTCAGCCAGCGCCTTTTCTTGCTCGCCGATGCCGCGGTAGGCGCGCGCCCGATTGATGTAGTTCGAGACCTCGTCCGGCTCGAGCGCGATCGCGGCCGTGTAGTCGGCAACCGCCTTCTCGAACTGGTTCAGATTGATGTGGACCGCGCCGCGGCTTGCAAGCGTTCCGGCATTTCTGGGCTCCAGCGCTAGGGTCCGCGTATAGGCGTCGAGAGCTTCCTCATTGCGCCCCAGCTCAGCAAGCTGGTAAGCACGATTTTGGTGCGCAACGACATTCTTAGTGTCGAGACCGATCGTGCTCTCGAAGTCTGCGAGCGCCCCCGAACGATCGCCCAGACTCCTGAGCGCGTGCCCGCGATACAGGTACGCGATGGCACGCTGCGACGAGGGCAGCTGCTCGGCGGTGATCAGCCGCGTACAAGCTTCCTGCGCCACCTGCGCCTTGTGCTCGTCCGGACATGCTCTGAGATCGTCCGCCATGTCGGCGCGGGCATTCGCGGCCCAGAGCGTCACGACGGCCCCTAAGACCGCATTCATGATGAGGCGCACAGGGACCTCCCAGTAACTTAGCGCATGGTAGTCCCGCTTTGCTTCCGCAGCATGTGCGGAATGTTACATTTCGCCGTCATCTTCGCCACCACTCGCCAATCGTACAATGTCGCAGCATTACACGACAGAGTCGGCGAGAGGAAACCAAGTTCTCGCACAGATGAAATGTTGCTGAAACGCAATGGTGCCAACTAGCGCACGGTTCCAGGGTGCCCCGACAGGGGACCTGGATGGAGGTGTGAGATGTCGTCGAGCAACACGGAATCGCCGCGGCCGCCGACGGCGCTCTTCCTGCGTTTCGGGGCAATCCTGATCATCTTCGGTGTGGTCTGCGCGATCATGTCGAATATGTGGGGGCATGTTGTATGCGCGACTGGCATTTGGCTTATTTTCGGTATGGCCCTGTTCTATGAGCATGCCGGACGTTCTGGCGGGGATCGCTGGGCAGTCACTGCATCCGAAAAAATCGCGAGCCGGCCCGCACTTGCTCGCGTCCATGTGCCCACTACCACGCCCATTGTGCGGTAGGCTACACTTTCAGGGCGGCTCCGGCCGCCCATTTCTGTTGTGAACCGGCCGAGCCGTTCGCTTTACAGAGCATTAAGAAACTTAGGCCGAGAGTGAAGGCAGAGGGCGGGCCGCCATATTAGCCCTCGGGGAACCCCGCCTCGCCTAGCTCCTCCGGCGACGGCGGGGATTTCTTTACGCGTCTAGATACTTTGCGAACCAGGAGCTGGGCGGAGAGTGTCCAAGGCTCGCCGCGCTTCGGCGCATAACCCGGTGATCTGTTGGCAGAACAGAGGGTCGTTGAACCAGTCTCTGACGAGCGGGTAGTGAGGCCAGTCCGGGTCTCCCGCTCAATGTCCGCGCAATCCCGGTACAGGCCGCATCGGGCCATCTCGCAGATGCGGTCCAGCATCTCCTCTAGAAGCTCTTTTTCAGGAGATTTGGCCACCGGCCGCTCGTTTCTCGTTATGCCTGCTTTTAGCAGCCCTTGGGGTTGCGGGCGGGGCTTTCCGCTAGGTGTACTCCGCGAAGAGCGCGGCCGGTTGGCGTTCAAGCTTCTGAGCTGCGAGATAGCAGATGGAGTTGAGCGCGGCGCGGAAGGTTGCTGTGTCATGCGAGTCAGGGTGAAAGTCCTTATGGCCTTTGATTTCTTGAATTACGGCCTCGGCGTTGCCGTACCTGCCAGTCCGCGCGAGTGCATAGGCTCGACGTGTTAAGCGCCGCCGATGACTCTTCGGTTAGCGTCGGCATGCTGGCCTATCGGCCCTAAACCACCCTGAAGGGCGCGGCTACGGTCTTAGAAGTCTCCTCCACAACTAGTCGGCGGCCCTGCACGCGCGTGCTCGGTTCCAGCGCGGCCTAAGCCGGGGGCGGTTCAGGGAAGCCAGCGAGGTCGCCCCGCCGCGAGGCAGGCGCCCGGCAAGGCTGCCATAGCGTCTGCCGAGGTTGCTGAACAGGGCGAAGCGGAGCTACTCTGACCTCGCTCTTCATGAGGGCATGGTTCTCCGCTTCGGGTTGAGAGACCCCACTCAGGGCGGCTTCGGCCGCCCTTTCTTTTGCCCATCCTGTTGCGGCGTTTCTCGCCGTCTGGACAAACCGCCAATCACTTTCTGAGACCCGTGCACAAAAGGACCGGCTCACTGGCCGGACTGTGTAAGCAATTCATTAGCGTGCGAGCAACCAGCTCATCATATTGGCCATTTGTTAGCCATACATGTTCACACGGTGGCCGATAACCTTCCGTGAAAGATGTCCTCACAGTTTCGACGGCATGCCCGTGAACCTTCGGAGGACTACACAATGAACCTGTTTAACCGCTTCATCCGCGACGAATCCGGCGCCACCGCCATCGAGTACGGGTTGATCGCTGCCCTCATCGCCGTCGCCTGCATCGCGGCCTTGACGACGCTCGGCACCGAGCTAGGGGCCAAGTTCAAGAAGGTGGCGGACTCCCTCTCGGCCGTTCAGTAGGGAACACTCCGGCTGGTAATCGGCTGGCCGGAGTCGCCGCTCGCGCCGGGCTGTTTTCCTGTGGGTAGTGGCCGTTTGGGTACATCATTTCAAGGTGGAAGGCGCACACTCGCGCCGTTCCTCCCGTGGGTTAACATCCACTACCTCAAAGGCGGCCTCGGCCGCCTCTCCTTTTTCCGGGCTTGCGCCGATGGTCCGAATGTACCTGCTCTACATCACCTTGGTGTTCACGCTCAGCTATTTGGCCTTCCTGGGACTGGGTGGCGAAATCCGTTTTTAGCCTTGGGCTTGCGGCTGGCTTTCTGCTAGGCGTACTTCGAAAAAACGCGTCGTCGGGATAATCCCCCGCCGAGGTTCAGACCGCGTTCTTTGTGCAGGAGGCCATTCTTTCATTCCTGAATTCACGCCTTCGAGGAGCACCGCCGCGACAACTCGCGGTCGCTTGTGTATCATGCACGGCATACGCGCGTG
>JAJFBI010000743.1 GCA_020697385.1 Microvirga sp.
TGAGCCGCTTCAGGCGATTGTTGCGGTTGATGACGCGGCGATAGAGGTCGTTCAGGTCCGAGGTCGCGAAGCGGCCGCCGTCCAGCGGCACGAGCGGACGCAGGTCCGGCGGGATCACCGGAACGACCGTCATGATCATCCACTCGGGCTTGTTGCCCGACTGGACGAAGGCCTCGATGATCTTGAGGCGCTTCATGAGCTTCTTGGGCTTCAGCTCGGACGTGGTGACCGCGATCTCCTCGCGGATCTCCTGCGCGGTCTTCTCGAGGTCGAGCTCCTGCAGGATCCGGCGGATCGCTTCCGCGCCGATCATGGCCGTGAACGTGTCCTCACCGAACTCGTCCTGAGCACGGATGTACTCCTCCTCGGAGAGGAGCTGACGCTCCTTGAGCGGCGAGAGGCCCGCATCGACGACGATGTAGGATTCGAAATAGAGGATGCGCTCCAGATCCTTCAGGGTCATGTCGAGCAGCAGACCGATGCGGCTCGGCAGGGACTTGAGGAACCAGATGTGAGCGACGGGCGCGGCGAGCTCGATGTGACCCATGCGGTCGCGACGGACGCGGGCCAGCGTCACCTCGACGCCGCACTTCTCGCAGATCACGCCCTTGTACTTCATGCGCTTGTACTTGCCGCACAGGCACTCGTAGTCCTTGATCGGGCCAAAGATGCGTGCGCAGAACAAGCCGTCGCGCTCGGGCTTGAACGTACGGTAGTTGATGGTCTCCGGCTTCTTGATCTCGCCGTAGGACCAGGACAGAATCTTCTCAGGGCTCGCGATCGAGATCTTGATCTGATCGAAGCTCTGCGGCTGGGCCGTCTGGTTGAAGAGATTCATGACCTCTTGATTCATCGCCGTCTCCTGGGCTGGAGGGCGCTAGATAAGCACCCTCACCGGCAATTGCATGGGGCCGCGGCATCATCGCCGCGGCCAAACGTCAAACTTGAAGCGCTTACTCGGCAGCCTCGGACGGGGGCAGCTGCCCCGCCTCGTTGGCGGCCTTCTTGGAATTGGTCAGCTCCACGTTGAGGCCGAGCGAACGCATTTCCTTCACGAGAACGTTGAAGCTCTCCGGAATGCCCGACTCGAACGTGTCGTCGCCACGAACGATGGCCTCGTAGACCTTCGTACGGCCGGCCACGTCGTCCGACTTGACCGTGAGCATTTCCTGCAGGGTGTAGGCGGCGCCGTAAGCCTCCAGAGCCCAGACCTCCATTTCGCCGAAGCGCTGGCCGCCGAACTGGGCCTTGCCGCCCAGCGGCTGCTGGGTGACGAGGCTGTAGGGGCCGATGGAGCGGGCGTGGATCTTGTCGTCCACGAGGTGGTGGAGCTTCAGCATGTAGATGTAGCCCACGGTCACCTTGCGGTCGAAGGCCTCGCCGGTCTTGCCGTCATAGAGCGTCACCTGACCCGACGGGTCGAGGCCGGCCTTCTGCAGCATGGTCTCGATGTCCGATTCCTTCGCGCCGTCGAAGACGGGCGTGGCGAACGGAACGCCGCGACGCAGCTTGTTGCCGAGCTCGGCCAGCTCCTCGTCGGAAGCCTGTTCGATTTCCGGCATGTTGCCGTAGATCGACACGAGCTGATCGCGAAGCCCCTTGGACTGGCCCGACCGCATATAGGCATCGACCGCCTGGGCGACCTGCTTGCCGAGACCGGCAGCAGCCCAGCCAAGGTGCGTCTCGAGGATCTGACCGACGTTCATGCGGCTTGGCACGCCCAGAGGGTTGAGCACGATGTCTGCATGCGTCCCGTCCTCGAGGAACGGCATGTCCTCGATGGGAACGATGCGCGACACGACACCCTTGTTGCCGTGACGGCCGGCCATCTTGTCGCCCGGCTGGATCTTGCGCTTCACGGCCACGAAGACCTTGACCATCTTCATGACGCCCGGAGGCAGCTCGTCGCCGCGCTGCAGCTTCTCGACCTTGTCGAGGAAGCGCTGCTCAAGGCGCTTCTTTGACTCGTCGTACTGCTTCTGCATGGCCTCGATCTCGGTCATCAGAGCATCGTCTTCGACCGCGAACTGCCACCACTGGGACCGCGGATGCTCGTTGAGCAACTCGCGGGTGATCTTCGTGTCCTTCTTGAAGCCCTTCGGGCCCGCAACGGCGCTCTTGCCCGAGAGGATCTCGGCCAGACGCGCGTAGGTGTTGCGGTCGAGGATCGCCTGCTCGTCGTCGCGGTCCTTCGCGAGACGCTCGATTTCCTCGCGCTCGATGGCCTGGGCACGCTCGTCCTTGTCGACGCCGTGACGGTTGAAGACACGCACTTCCACGATGGTGCCGGTCACGCCCGGGGGCACGCGCAGCGAGGTATCGCGGACGTCGGAGGCCTTCTCACCGAAGATGGCGCGCAGAAGCTTCTCTTCCGGCGTCATCGGGCTCTCGCCCTTCGGGGTGATCTTGCCGACGAGGATGTCGCCCGCATGGACCTCGGCGCCGATATACACGATGCCGGCTTCGTCCAGATTCTTCAGCGCCTCTTCCAGCAGGATCGAGTCTTCGAAGTTGTAGCCGTTCCACGGCATGAACGCGACGAGCACGTTCCGGCCGAGCGCCAGTTCGCCGTACTCGGTCGACGGACCGTCGGCGATGATGTCGCCCTTGCGCACGAGGTCGCCGGCACGGACCAGCGGCTTCTGCGTGATGCAGGTCGACTGGTTGGAGCGCTGGAACTTTTGCAGACGGTAGATGTCGACGCCCGGACGGGTCGGATCCGTGTTCTCCGTCGCGCGGATAACGATACGGGTCGCGTCCACCTGGTCGACGATGCCGGTGCGGCGGGCCCCGATGGCGGCACCGGAATCCCGGGCCACGATCGCTTCCATGCCGGTGCCGACGAACGGAGCGTCCGCCTGCACGAGCGGCACGGCCTGACGCTGCATGTTCGAGCCCATGAGGGCGCGGTTCGCGTCGTCGTTCTCGAGGAACGGGATGAGCGCGGCCGCAACCGACACGAGCTGCTTCGGCGAAACCTCCATGAGGTCCACGCGGTCCGGAGCCACGACGATGTTCTCACCCGCGCGGCGGCAGATGACGAGCTCTTCCGTCAGGGTTCCATTGCCGTCGAGCAGCGAGTTGGCCTGGGCGATGTTGTACTTCGCCTCTTCCATGGCCGAGAGGTAGATCACCTCGTCGGTCACGCGGCTGTCGCGCACGCGGCGGAACGGCGTCTCGATGAAGCCGTACTTGTTCACGCGGGCGAAGGTGGCCAGCGAGTTGATCAGACCGATGTTCGGGCCTTCCGGCGTCTCGATCGGGCAGATGCGGCCGTAGTGCGTCGGGTGCACGTCGCGCACCTCGAAGCCGGCGCGCTCGCGGGTCAGACCGCCCGGGCCAAGCGCCGAGAGGCGACGCTTGTGCGTGACTTCGGAGAGCGGGTTCGTCTGGTCCATGAACTGCGAGAGCTGCGAGGAGCCGAAGAACTCGCGCACGGCGGCAGCCGCAGGCTTCGCGTTGATCAGGTCCTGCGGCATGACGGTGTCGATATCGACCGACGACATGCGCTCCTTGATCGCGCGCTCCATGCGGAGCAGACCGAGGCGGTACTGGTTCTCCATGAGCTCGCCGACCGAACGCACACGGCGGTTGCCGAGGTGGTCGATGTCGTCGATCTCGCCCTTGCCGTCGCGCAGGTCCACGAGCGCCTTCGTGACCGCGAGAATGTCCTCGCGGCGAAGGGTGCGCACGGTGTCCTCTGCGTCGAGGTCGAGGCGCATGTTCATCTTCACGCGGCCCACGGCCGAGAGGTCGTAGCGCTCCGCATCGAAGAACAGCGAGTTGAACATCGCTTCCGCCGTGTCGAGGATCGGCGGCTCGCCCGGACGCATGACCCGGTAGATGTCGAACAGGGCGTCCTCGCGGGAGGAAGCCTTGTCGACGGCCAGCGTGTTGCGGATGTAGGGGCCGATCGTGACGTGGTCGATGTCGAGCACCGGAATCTCGGTGAACCCGGCTTCGTCCAGACCCTTCAGGAGCTTCTCGGTGATCTCGTCGCCAGCCTCGGCGTAGATCTCGCCGGAAGACGGGTTGACGAGGTCTTCGCCGATATACTGACCATAGAGGTCCTCATCGGTGGCGCGCAGGTTCGTGAGACCCTTCTCGGCCAGCTGACGGGCCGTGCGGGCCGTCAGCTTCTTGCCGGCTTCGAGCACGACCTCACCCGACTTGGCGTCGACCAGGTCCACGGAGGCCTTGAAGCCCTTCATGCGCTCCGCATCGAACGGCACCGACCAGGCTTTGCCGTCGCGGGTGTAGGTGATGCGGTTGTAGAAGGTGTTGAGGATTTCCTCGCCGTCGAGACCGAGGGCGTAGAGCAGCGACGTGACCGGGAGCTTACGCTTGCGGTCGATACGCGCGTAGACGATGTCCTTGGCGTCGAACTCGATGTCGAGCCAGGAACCGCGATATGGAATGATGCGGGCGGCAAACAGCAGCTTGCCGGAGGAGTGCGTCTTGCCCTTGTCGTGGTCGAAGAACACGCCCGGCGAACGGTGCATCTGAGACACGATCACGCGCTCGGTGCCGTTCACGATGAAGGTGCCGTTGTCGGTCATGAGCGGCATGTCGCCCATGTAGACGTCCTGCTCCTTGATGTCCTTCACGGAGCGGGCGCCGGTGTCCGGGTCCACATCGAACACGATGAGGCGCAGCGTGACCTTGAGCGGCGCAGCGAAGGTCATGCCCCGCTGGCGGCACTCGTCCACGTC
>JAJFBI010000744.1 GCA_020697385.1 Microvirga sp.
TGGCAATAGGTGAAGTAGACGGTATCTTGGGGGTCGTATTCGACCTCGGCTGCCACAGCGGGCATTGCCGCAAGGGCCGCCGCGGTGAACATCGCCCACAAGGCCGCTCTTGATTGCACTCCAAATATACAACGCATGACTGATACCTCCCTTGGTTCGTCCTGCGATCCCGATCTTGAGCGCAGGTTCTGCCCTACGAATTCTCTACGGTGGCGTCCCGGCCACACTGGAAGGTGCTCGATGGTAGTGGTCGCTGCTGTGAAGCAGGCCGAACAGTTCCGAATCCACGGGCAGCACTAACGTCGTCTTATCGTTAATCACCTTCCGCGACGCTTCGAGCCCACGGAGGAACCGGTAGAGGCAGCGAGCGCCTCGGCATAGATCCGGGCCGCGGCGGCCTCACCAGCGCCGCGGTGCTGCTGCGCCTGTTGCATTGCTTCGGCTAGGACGCGGCTCTTCTCCGATTCCGCCGCCGCCCGCAGCCTCAAACCTTCTTCTTCACCTTCGGCGCGGTACTTCATGCTCAGCCGGCCCCGCTCCGACTTCATCCGCGCGTATAGGCGCAGCCTGTTCTGCTTGGGCAGATCGAAGGCGCGGAGCTGCACTTCGGCAACCTCGATGCCGTAGTCCCGTAGCGCGAGCTCGCGGCACGTCCGAGTCACCTCAGCGAGGATCGACTCGACCCGATAGGCGCTAGCCTGGGTTGAGACGAATGCTGCGAGCGGGTGCCGTCCGATCGCTGCGCCGAGTGCTGCGGACAGGATATCACCCAGCCGCGACTCGGCTCCCGGCACGTCCGCGACGGTCTCGAAGAACTTCCTGGGGTCGGCAATCCGCCAGACGACATCGCCCGCCGCGACGACCGCCGTTCTCTCAACGGTCAGGTATTCGCTGGCCACAGGACTGTAGACGAACAGCCGGTTGTCGAACTTGCGCACACTCTGATAGGGGTATTTGAGCCCGAGGCCCGGCTGCGTGATGACCCGGACCGGCCGCCCGAACTCCGTGACGACGGCCTGCTCGGTTGCATCGACGGTGAACAGGCACGCCAGCACCAGCAGCACAAGAGCGGCGCCTGACCCGGCCGCGGCGGCCGCGTACTTGCGCTGCCCGACGAGTCTCTGCCCGAGAGCACCGGAGGATCGCTGCACCGCTCCCTCCCGGCTTGCTGTCAAGGGCTCGCATACCGGGCCCTTGGTGGCCCGCGAGTGTGCAGCACCACGGGGCGCTCGACAAGCCTCGGTCGGAGTGAGCTGGCCGGAGGCGGTGTCTCACCTGACCACAGGCTGCAGGAATGCCTGTCGACTCGTCGGCCAGTCGATCTTTCGGACAAAGGCCGGCGAAATTTTCGGTGGCATCCGCTATACTCCTCGTAACTAAGACACAGAGGGAACCGGTGGACGTCTGCGCTTGGCTGAAAGGGCACGACCTCGGCCAATATGCCGAAGTGTTTGCGTCGAACAATATAGACGCCGAGGTTCTGTGCACGCTGACGGTAGACGATCTCAGGGAGCTTGGCATTGCGTCCCTGGGTCATCGCAAGAAACTGCTCGCTGCGATCGCCGGACTCCGGGGGTTGGCACCACAGCAGGAGCCGACGGTCAGCGCGGCGCCGCCCATAGTCTATACGCCGCGCCACCTTGCCGAGCGTATCCTCGATGCCCAGACGCTCCTGCCGGGCGAGCGCAAACACGTCACCGTGCTATTCGCCGACATCAAAGGCTCGCTCGAGATTCTGGAAGGCACCGACCCGGAAGAAGCGAGCGGCATCCTGGACGGAGCGATCCGTGTCATGATGGATGCCGTTCATCGTTACGAGGGCACCGTCAACAAGGTCTTAGGCGACGGCATTATGGCGCTGTTCGGCGCGCCGATTGCACATGAGGATCATGCGGCGCGCGCCTGCTACGCGGCGCTGGCGATCCAACGCGCAATGCAGCCCCAGGCCGGCGAGGTGTGCGCCACCCATGGCGTCGAGGTCAGCGTGCGGATTGGGGTGCATTCAGGCGAGGTTGTGGTCCGCGCGATCGGCAACGACCTCAGCATGGATTACGATGCGATCGGCCCGACTGTCCATCTGGCGAGCCGCATGGAGCAGCTGGCAAGCCCGGGCACTGTTAGGCTGACGGCAGCTACGGCCAACCTCGCCGAGGGTTTCGTCGACCTGCGGGCGCAGGGGCGGGTGCCGGTGAAGGGCCTATCGCAGCCGATCGACACGTTTGATCTGATCGGGGTCACTGCGGCCCGGACGCGCCTGCAGGCATCGGCCGGCCGCGGCATGACGCCCTTCGTCGGCCGTCGGGACGAACTGGCAGCACTCAATCGGGCCCAGCAGCTGGCGGCAGCCGGGCGGGGCCGGATGGTCGCCATTGTTGGCGATCCGGGCGTGGGCAAGTCGCGGCTGTTCTACCAGTTCACGCGCAGCGAGCGGATGCGCCAATGGCTGGTGCTAGAAAGCATATCGGTCTCGTCGGGCAGGGCAAGTTCCTGGGCACCAGTGATCGATTTGCTCAAGACCTACTTCGACATTGCGCCAGGCGACGATCGGCGCCTCCGCGCGGAGAAGGTTCTGGACAAGATCTTGTTGCTGGACGACGCGCTGCGGCCGATTCTGCCAACGGTACTCACCCTGCTCGACCTGCCCGTCGGGGATGCCGCCTGGCAAACACTTGATCCGCCCCAGCGGCGACAACGCACCCTGGACGGGCTTAAGGCGTTGCTTGTACGGGAAAGCCAACG
>JAJFBI010000745.1 GCA_020697385.1 Microvirga sp.
CGGTCCTTGTTCGGCTCGATGCCGACCACGCAGTTGTCCGTGAAGCTGACGGCGCCGTCCGCCAGCAGGCGGATCGACTGCAGCACGGCATTCACGATCACCGGCTTGAACACGTTGAGCTCGAAATGGCCCTGGGAGCCTGCGAAGGTGACCGTCGTCTGGTTGCCGGCTACCTGGCAGCACAGCATGGTCATGGCCTCGGCCTGGGTCGGGTTGACCTTGCCGGGCATGATCGACGAGCCGGGCTCGTTCTCAGGCAGCGAGATCTCGCCGATGCCGGAGCGCGGACCGGAACCCATCAGGCGGATGTCGTTGGCGATCTTGAACAGGCCGGCGCCGAGGTGAAGGGCAGCGCCGTGAGCTCCATGACCTTCGCGGCGAAGCGGTCCGCAAATTCCGGATGCGCATTCAGCCCGGTGCCGACGGCGGTGCCGCCCTGGGCCAGGGCATAGATGCCGGGAAGGGTCGCTTCGATGCGGGCGATGCCGAGACGCACCTGGGCGGCATAGCCGGAGAACTCCTGGCCGAGGGTCACCGGGGTCGCGTCCTGCAGGTGCGTGCGGCCGATCTTGACGATGTCCTTGAAGGCTTCCTGCTTGGCTTCCAGCGCCTTCAGAAGGTGCTTGAGGCCGGGGATCAGCCGATCATGGACCTCGCGGGCGACCGCAATGTGCATGGCGGTGGGGAACGAGTCGTTGGACGACTGGCCCATGTTCACGTGGTCGTTCGGGTGAACCGGCTTCTTGCTGCCGCGCTCGCCGCCGAGGCGCTCGATGGCGAGGTTCGACAGAACCTCGTTCATGTTCATGTTGGACTGAGTGCCCGAGCCGGTCTGGTAGACCACAAGCGGGAACTCGCCATCGTACTTGCCCTGCACCACATCGGCTGCCGCCGCCGCGATGGCGTCGGCCAAGCGCGGCTCCAGCTTGCCCAGATCCTTGTTCACAAGGGCGGCCGCCTGCTTCACGATAGCCAGCGCATGGACCAGGGGCAGCGGCATCCGGTCCGTGCCGATGCGGAAGTTCTGGAGGGAACGCTGCGTCTGGGCACCCCAGAACTTGTCGGCGGGAACGTCGATGGGGCCGAAGGTATCTGTTTCGATGCGGGTGGAGGGCGACATCCTGACCTCTTTCGATGGAGTTGCGTGTTCTTATCTCAAATGATGGCGCTCGCAACCGTCGAACGCACATGGAGGCCTTGGAAATTCGCATGAGCGACACCCTGGAAACGCCCCTTTTCCGCCCGCCTCACCCCAAGCCCCGCACCGAGCTTCTCGGCATGGTGGCCTTCCTGCGCATGGTTCGCGAGAACCCCCTGAACATGTGGATGGAGGCGCATTTCGAGGAGTCGTTCGTCACGGGCGACGGTGCCATGGGACGCATGACAGTGGTGAGCGATCCTGCCGCCATCCGCCATATCCTCGTGGACAATGTCGCCAACTACCGCAAGGACGATCTGCAGATCCGGATCCTGGCTCCGGGCTTAGGCCGGGGCCTCGTGACGGCTGAGGGCGACGAGTGGCGGCTCCAGCGGCGAACCCTCGCTCCGCTCTTCACTCCCCGTACGGTGACGAGCTTCTTTCCGGCCATGGTGGAGGCGGCGGATCGCCTGGTGAGGCGGTGGCAGAGGCGGCCCGACGGGCGTGTGGTCGATGCGGCCCTCGACATGACCCGGGTCACTCTTGACGTGCTGGAGCGGACGATCTTCACCCAAGGGGTGCCGAAGGACCCGGATGCGCTTGGCCGGGCGATCACCCGCTACTTCAACTCCATCGGCAAGGTCGACCCGCTCGACATCTTCGGCTTCCCGGATTGGGTGCCCCGGATCGGACGCCTGCGGGCGCGGCCGTCGATCCAGTTCTTCGAGGAGACCGTCAACCAGCTGATCGACGCCCGCAAGGCACTGCTCGCCAGCGGCGAACCTGCTCCCCGCGATCTGCTGACCCTGCTCCTCGAGGCGGCGGATCCTGAGACCGGCAAGGGCCTGGGCGACATCGAGGTGCGGACGAACATCGTCACCTTCATCGGCGCCGGCCACGAGACCACGGCCAATGCCCTGTCCTGGTCGCTGTACCTCCTCTCTCAGGACGAGCACGCCCGCGCCCGGGTCGAGGAGGAGGTGGAAGAGGTGCTGGGGGAGGGGCGCATCGAGCCGCATCATCTTGAGCGGCTCGTCTATACCCGTGCGGTGATCGACGAGGCGATCCGGCTCTATCCGCCTGCGCCTTATATGAGCCGGACGGCCATCGCGGATGATCGGATCGGGGATGTGGAGATACCGGCAGGCTCTATGGTTGCGATCTCGCCCTATGTTCTGCACCGGCACCGGAAGCTATGGGACGAGCCCGATGCTTTCCGGCCCGAGCGCTTCCTGCCGGAAAACCGCAAGCAGATCGACCGCTTTGCCTATCTGCCCTTCGGGGCGGGCCCGCGGGTCTGCATCGGCGCGAGCTTCTCGCTGCAGGAGGCCGTGATCGTGCTGGCGACCATCGCCCGTTCCATGAGGCTCGACCTCGTGGAGGGGCACATAGTGGAACCGGTGCAGCGCATCACCCTGAGGCCGGGCGGCGGCCTGCCCATGCGCATGACGCAGCGCGTGCGCGAAAAGGTTCTGGTCGAAGCTTGAAGGAAGGGGCTTAGTTCTTCTTGCGGGGCGCCTCGGTCTGCTCGGCCTTGGGAGCCGTCGCTGCCGGCTTCTCCGCTGCGGGTAGCGTCTTGCGGGGCTGTTTCAGCTCCACGGGTTCTGACGACGTACCACGAACAGGCTGAGGCACGGGTGCTGCCTCAGGAGTTTCCTCCCCTTCGTCGTCCTGGCTGTCGAACTTCAGGCCGAACTGCACGGAAGGATCGAAGAAGCCCGTGAGCGCATCGAACGGGATGAGCAGCCGCTCCGGTATGCCGGAGAACGACAGCCCCACCTCGAAGGTGTGCTCGGTGACGTTGAGGTCCCAGTACTGATGCTGGAGGACGATGGTCATCTCCTGCGGGTACTTTTCGCGCAGGCGGTTCGAGAGGCGAACGCCGGGAAAATCCGTCTGGAAGGAGATGTAGAAATGGTGCTCGCCCGGAAGCCCGTCCTTGGCATCGATCAGCACTTTGCGCACGACGCCCTTGAGGGCGTCCTGCACCAGAAGATCGTAGCGGATCAGGTCTTTACCACCGGCCATAAGCGAGCCCTTGCAGAAACAAAAGTGGAGGCTTCTGTTGCCAGGTGCCTCCGGACCCCGCCTTACGGTGCTAACCGCAAGGGCTTTGAGTCGGCTTTAGGGACCGCTTACGCAGCCACTGCAACCGGAGCATAGTTGTCGTTGGCAACTATAGATTCGGCCCGATAACGGCGGAACCATGCCGAGCGAAAGTCTACCCTTTACGCCCTCGTCGATCCTATTTCGCCCCCGCCGAAAGCCAGATCCTGCCTGGATTTTGGTGGAGGCGCCGGGTACCGCCCCCGGGTCCGATGGGTTTATTTCGATAGCCGTTTATCGCCATAGCCGATCTTGCGACCGGCACCCCCAATATAGGCAGGCTGGACGGATTTTGAAAGAGTGGGGATGGAGATGAATTGCGACTCGGAGGGCCAAACCGGCTGACCTATAATGTGGCGAGGAGTACCGCATGCAGGCCTATCACGATCTCATCCGCCGCATCATGGACGAGGGCGTTCGCAAGGACGACCGGACCGGAACGGGCACGATTTCCGTATTCGGCCACCAGATGCGCTTCGATCTCAGCGAGGGTTTTCCGCTCGTCACCACGAAGAAGCTGCACCTGCGCTCCATCATCCATGAGCTGCTCTGGTTCCTGCAAGGCGACACCAACATCCGCTACCTGAAGGAGAACGGTGTTTCGATCTGGGACGAGTGGGCGGACGAGAACGGTGATCTCGGCCCTGTCTACGGCAAGCAGTGGCGCTCCTGGGCCAAGCCCGATGGCGGCACGGTCGACCAGATCCGCTGGGTTCTCGACGAGATCCGCCGCAATCCTGACAGCCGCCGACTGATCGTCTCCGCCTGGAACCCGGCCGAGCTCGACAAAATGGCGCTGGCGCCATGCCATTGCCTGTTCCAATTCTACGTCGCGGAGGGGCGGCTCTCCTGCCAACTCTATCAGCGCTCGGCGGACGTGTTCTTAGGGGTCCCCTTCAACATCGCGTCCTATGCGCTGCTCACCCATATGATGGCGCAGGCGACGGGCCTGCAGCCCGGCGACTTCGTCCATTCCTTCGGTGACGCGCACCTCTACCTCAACCACCTGGAGCAGGCGCGCCTTCAGCTTTCCCGGGAGCCGAAGTCCCTGCCGAAGCTGCGGCTTAACCCGTCCGTGCGGTCACTGTTCGAC
>JAJFBI010000746.1 GCA_020697385.1 Microvirga sp.
GACCGCAGGCTCGCCGGCGGCAAGCGCCACGTCGCGGGCCGCATGGGCATAGCGGGTTACGGAATCGACGATGAGCAAAACCGATTCTCCGCAATCGCGGAAGTATTCCGCCAGAGCCACGGCTGTCCTCGGCGCCTGACGGCGCATCATTGGGCTCTCGTCGCCGGTGGAGACCACCATGATGGACTTATGGAGGTTGGCCTGGATCGGCCCCTCCAGGAACTCCCTCACCTCGCGCCCGCGCTCCCCGACCAGAGCGACCACGATGGTGTCGAAGCCGTCGCATTTCGCCAGCATGGTCAGAAGCGTCGACTTGCCGACGCCCGAACCGGCGAAGATACCTATGCGCTGCCCCTTGCAGATCGGAGTGAACAGGTCGATGGCCTTCACACCGGTCCTGAGCGGCTCCTTGACCCTGGAGCGCAGCATGGCCGATGGGGGCTCGGCGTCGTTCTGAACCGCTGTAGCGCCCGGAATGAGCGGACCTAATCCATCCAGCGGTTCCCCGAGCGCGTTGATCACCCTCCCGCGCCAGCTGTGATCGGGGCTCAAGCCGATATCCCCCACGAGGAAGGCCGGCATGCCGAGACCGGCCTCGATCCTTCCGTTGAAGGGTTTGACCGTGACGCCGCCACTGTCGATGCGGACGACTTCCCCGATCTCGGTCTTGTCCTGAGCAGCAAACCCGACCCGATCCCCGAGCTTGACGAACTGGGACAGACCGGCGACGCGGTAGTAGCTCGGCGTGACTTCGTTGATGACGCCGCTGATCCTGACCTTCCGCCGCGCCCCACCTTCGGTGAGAACGAACTCTTCGAGCGATTGCAGCGCGTTCATGGCAGCCATCAGGTGCTAGGGCCGAGGGTCTTGATCGCATCCATGAGCGTCGATTCACTCTCCTGAATCGTCGTCGCCGCGCTCTCGAAGCTTCTCTGAACGGCTATCATCTTGGTCATTTCCAGGACCGGATTGACGTTCGACCCCTCGCTGTAGCCTTGCTGGATTCCGTTCGAGTTGAAGTCCTGAACGACGTCGCCCGGGACGCTCGAGATCACGCCGGAGTTTCGATAGCGGGTGAGCTTGGCATCAGGGCTCAGGTTGAAGAGACCGATGGCCCCGACCTGATTGTTGCCTTGGGAGATCGTGCCGTCCCGACCGACCGTGGGAGTTCCTGCCATCGGGTCAAGGGCAATGGGAGCCCCACCCGCATCGAGCACCTGGAACCCTTCGACGGTCAGCAGGTCGCCGTTCTCGTTCATCTTGAACCGGCCGTCCCGCGTGTAGACGGCGCCGTTGGGACCGTTGAAAGCGAACCAGGCCTCTCCCTGGATCGCAACATCCAACGGATTGTCCGTCTTCACGATGGGTCCTGTACGTCGGGATACGAAGTTCTGACCGGACGATGCGAACGACACATTCTCCTTCGCCGCGAGGGACAGAATCTCTTCGAACTTCACCTCGTCCGCGCGAAAGCCGCCCGTGTTGATGTTTGCAACGTTATTCGCAATCGTGCTGAGGCGCTTTTCCATGGCCACTTGAGCGGACAGCGACACATAGAGCGAAGATTGCATCTGAACTTCTCCAGCCTGCGTCCCGTGGGACACTGATGTCACCAGGTGACGCGCCAGCCTTCCAGATGCGGCAGCTGCAGGCCCGGTGATCGATGCAGAATCCGTAGTCGAGCAGCCTTGCACGAGGCTTGCTCCCTGGTTTCCAGCTTCGCGCAAGCCTCCGTGGTTAGGACATCGTCAACAGGTTGAATTTCGATAGAGGACTAGGACATTGGGCGTCTTGATCGGACTGGCAGTTGCCATCGGCTCGCTCGTCAGCGGCTATGTCGCCATGGGCGGGCATTTGGCCGTCATCTGGCAGCCTTGGGAATATGTGATCATCTGCGGCATCGCGATCGGCACCTTCATCATCGCCAATCCCATGCCACTGGTGAAGGACACCGGGCGCGCCGCCCGTGAGGCAATCTCCGGCACCGTTCCCAAGCGGGAACATTACCTCTCGATCCTCGGCCTCCTCTATGCCCTGATGCGGGAACTGAAGAACAGGCCGCGCAACGAGGTCGAGGGACACATCGATCAGCCCGAGGAATCGGATATCTTCAAGTCCTTCCCGAGCGTCCTGAAAGACCGGGACCTGACACTCTTCATCTGCGACTATGCCCGCCTGATCATCATCGGCAACGCTCGTCCCCATGAGATCGAAGCGCTCATGGAGGAGGAGATCGCGACTCTCAAGCGTGATCGTATGAAGCCGTACTATTCCCTCAACACCGTCTCGGAAGCCCTGCCGGCGCTCGGCATCGTGGCCGCCGTTCTCGGGATCGTGAAGGCTCTTGGCGCCATCGACCAATCCCCGGCGATCCTGGGTGGCCTGATCGCCTCGGCCCTCGTTGGCACCTTTGTCGGCATCTTCATCTCCTACGCATTCCTGTCGCCTCTCGCCAACAAGGTCAAGGCGACCCGGGATAAAGCGTGTCTATGTGATCGTGAAGCAGGCGCTTATTGCCTACATGAACGGCGCCCTGCCGCAGATCGCCGTCGAGCATGGCCGCAAGGGCATCTCTGTGGAGTACCGCCCCACCATCGACGAGGTCGAAGCCGCCACGACGACGGGTGGCCGGTCCGAAGAACTGAAAGAGGCGGCCTAAGCGATGACCGGCACACAGAGCGCCAACGACATTCGCGACATGCTGCTGGACTCGGCGGGTCTCTCGCTCGACCGGCTCCCGATGCTCCATGTCATTTTCGACCGCATGACCACGAGCTGCGCCGAGCATCTGCGCCACATGGCGGCATCGCCCATGTATTACTCGCTCAGCGGCCTCGAGAGCGGGCGAGTCAGCGAAATCCTCGAGATGTATGAGGCCAATGCGGTCGCGGGCATCTTTCATGCTCCAGAGTGGGACAGCCACATCCTGATCGGTTTCGATCGCGACTTCATCTACACGATGGTGGAAGTGCTCTTCGGATCCGACGGGTCCGAGGCGCCCGTGGAGGAGGCCCGTGGCTTCTCCACCATCGAACTGCGGATGGCGCAGACACTGTTCGAGCAGGTTGCCAAGGCCCTGCAAGCCTCTTTTGCACTGGTTGCCGACACGAAGTTCAAGCTCGAGCGCATCGAAACCCGCATGGACTTTGCAGTCATCGGGCGCCGGAACAATCAGGCGGTCGCCGCGAAGTTCCTGCTTCAGGCGCTCAACCGCGGTGGCGAGATGTTCGTCGTCATTCCGCAATCGGTTCTGAACCCGATGCGAAAGGTGCTCTCCCGCGTCGTATCGAGCGAGTCCTCCGGCCGGGATCCGCGCTGGATGAAGCAGATCGCAACCGAGGTGAAGAAAACGGAAGTGACGCTCAAGGCGGTGCTTGAGGAGCGCTTCCTATCCCTGGGCGAGATTGCCGATCTGAAGGTGGGTGATGTCATCGAACTTCAGGCGACACCCCGCAGCCGGGTCAAGCTCGAAGGAAACAATCAAGGCTTGTTCTGGTGCAATATCGGCCAGTCTGAAGGCACCTACGTTCTTAAGGTCGACGAGCACATCGACCAAGAAAAGGAATTCCTCGACGATGTCCTCCCTCGCTAACGTCATCCTCTTCCTGGCTCTTGTCACGACCAGCATCATGGTTGCGGTCATGTACGTGAAGCTCAAGAAGCTCGATCGGTATCATGCCGAGTATCAACAGATCTTCGACAGAACGGGAGACGCCCTCAAGGGCGCTCAAACGGCGGTCATGAGCTTCGGGGCTGAAGGCAAGGAAACGCTCGCCCTGCTCGGCTCGCGCATCGAGGAGGCCAAGGCGGTCGCGGCGCAGTTGGAAACGCTCACGCGAGAGGCCACCCGGCACATCCAGCCACGCTCCAATCTCCTTAATTCGTAAGGTTCGTTCCCATGACAAATCCCTTCGATCCCAAGTCTCACGATAAAGCCATCTGGCAGCAGGAGAGCGCCATCTCGCCGCAGGACGACAAGCTCGGCGGCAGGAACCTCGACTCCATCCTGCGGATCCCAGTCACGATCCAGGTGGTTCTCGGATCCGCCACGATGCCTGTCGCCAACCTGATGAAGCTCGGCAGGGGCGCTATCGTCCCGCTTGATCACCGTGTAGGCGAACCCGTTGACGTCGTGGTCAACGGCAGAATCATCGCCCGTGGCGAAGTGGTGGTTGTCGAAGACGACAATTCACGCTTCGGGATCTCGCTGACCGAGATCGTCGGACCTCCGAGCAACGATCTTAACGGCTGAAGTGGCTTATCCGCATGGTCGCACCAGTTCCCATGAAGGCGAATGGCTCCAAGGTCCTCAAAGGTCCGGAGCGTGTTGCAACACTGCTTTTTGCCATGGGGAAGCCTGCTGCCAGTAGGGTCCTCAAGCATTTCAGCGAGGATGAGATCCGCCTCGTCACCAAGTCGGCTGCGCAGCTGGGCCCCGTCTCGCCCACGCAGATCGAGCAGTTGGTGGAGGAATTCGCATCCAACTTCACGGATGGAGCGGACCTCATCGGAGGCGCTGCCCACATCGAGAAGCTGCTGACCGGCATCTTAAGCCCAGAGCAGATCGCCAGCATCATGAGCGAGGTGGTCGGCAACGCCAACAGGAGCATCTGGGAGCGGATCTCGACGGTGTCCGAGAGTGCCATCGCTTCCTACCTGATGAAGGAGCACCCGCAGAC
>JAJFBI010000747.1 GCA_020697385.1 Microvirga sp.
GGTCTCGACCGACTACGACACCTCCGACCGGCTCTATTTCGAGCCGCTCACGCAGGAGGACGTGCTGGAGATCATCGAGACCGAGCGCTCGAAGGGCACGCTCCATGGCGTGATCGTGCAGTTCGGCGGCCAGACCCCGCTCAAGCTCGCTCACGCACTGGAAGAGGCAGGTGTTCCGATCCTCGGCACCTCGCCGGATGCCATCGATCTCGCCGAGGACCGGGACCGGTTCAAGCGCCTCCTCGACAAGCTGCACCTCAAGCAGCCCAAGAATGGAATCGCCTATTCGGTGGAGCAGGCCCGCCTGATCGCCGCCGAACTCGGCCTGCCCTTCGTGGTGCGCCCATCTTATGTGCTCGGCGGCCGAGCCATGGCGATTATCCGCGACGAGGCCCAGTTCGAGGATTACCTGCTCGGCACCCTGCCGAGCCTGATCCCGTCCGACGTGAAGGCCCGCTACCCGAACGACAAGACCGGCCAGATCAACACGGTGCTGGGCAAGAACCCGCTGCTCTTCGACCGCTACCTCTCGGACGCCATCGAGGTGGACGTGGACTGCCTCTGCGACGGGAAAGAAACTTTCATCGCCGGCATCATGGAGCACATCGAGGAGGCGGGCATCCACTCGGGCGATTCCGCCTGCTCGCTGCCGCCCCGCTCCCTGTCGCCCGAGATCATCGCCGAGCTGGAGCGCCAAACCAAGGCTCTGGCGCTTGCCCTTGAGGTCGGCGGCCTGATGAACGTGCAATACGCCATCAAGGACGGCACGATCTACGTCCTGGAGGTGAACCCCCGCGCCTCGCGCACGGTGCCCTTCGTGGCCAAGGTCATCGGCGAGCCCATCGCCAAGATCGCGGCCCGCATCATGGCCGGCGAGAGCCTCGCCACGTTCGGCCTCACGCCCAAGGAACTGCAGCATATCGGCGTGAAGGAGGCCGTGTTCCCCTTCAACCGCTTCCCGGGCGTCGACGTGCTGCTCGGGCCCGAGATGCGCTCCACCGGCGAGGTCATGGGCCTCGACCGGGGCTTCGGGGTGGCCTTCGCCAAGAGCCAGCTCGGCGCCGGAAGCCAGGTCCCCAGGACCGGAACGCTCTTCGTCTCCGTGCGTGACTCGGACAAGGCGCGAATCCTGCCCACCGTCCGGATGCTCGAGGAGATCGGCTTCCGGATTGTGGCGACCGCCGGGACTCAGAGATTTCTTGAGGAAAACGGCATCAAGGCGGCACGGATCAACAAGGTGCTGGAAGGCCGCCCGCACGTGGTGGACGCCATCAAGAACGGGGACATCCAGCTGGTCTTCAATACCACCGAAGGGGCGGGAGCTCTGTCGGATTCCCGATCCTTAAGGCAAGCTGCCCTCTTGCATAAGATACCTTACTACACCACTCTTGCAGGAGCGGTCGCCGCAGCCGAGGGCATCAAGGCATACCTCAGCGGCGACCTCGAAGTTCGGGCGCTTCAGGAATACTTTGCCTGAGGCATCCGGCCTCACATTGGAACTGCGAAGCTTCTGGTAAGTTTTCGTTGACATGCGAGGGCGCTGGCGACAGCGGCCTCGTACCTCTTTTTGGACGAGACAAACGATGGACAAGGTCCCTCTGACGATCAAGGGTTTTGCGGCGCTCGAGGAAGAGCTCAGGCACCGGCAGCAGGTGGAACGCCCCCGGATCATCCAGGCAATCGCGGAAGCCCGCGCGCTTGGCGACCTGTCGGAAAACGCCGAATATCACGCCGCCAAGGAAGCCCAATCCCTCAACGAAGGACGCGTCCTTGAGCTGGAGAGCCTGATCTCCCGTGCCGAGGTGATCGACATCACCAAGCTCTCGGGCGACCGGATCATGTTCGGCGCGGTCGTGAAGCTTGTCGACGAGGACACCGAAGAGGAAAAAACCTACCAGATCGTGGGTGAGCCCGAAGCCGACGTGCGCTCGGGCCGCGTCTCGGTCGCCTCCCCGATCGCCCGCGCCCTGATGGGCAAGACCATCGGCGACACGGTGGAGGTTTCGACCCCTGGCGGTGGCAAGTCCTACGAGGTTGTCGGCGTCCAGTTCGGCGCCTGATGCGGACAAGGGGGCCTCAACAGTGAGAAATCCGGTGATGTCCCCTCTCTCCCGCCGCTCCCTTCTGAAAACCCTCGCCTGTGCCGGCCTCGCCGGAGCAGGCTTTGCCGGCGGAGGCTTTATCCGGCCCGCTCAGGCGCAGAGCTTTCCGCAAGCCTTCTCGTCCTTTGCCGTGGATGTGAGCGTCCTGAAGGCCAAGGGTCTTGGACCTTATGCCGATTTCGTAAGGGACGTCGCTCTCGACGAGTTGCGCCGCTCCTTTGCAGACCGCACCGATCCGCGTGGTCCCCGCCTCGTCGTGCGCCTGACCAGCGTCACCCTCACGGCCTTTCCAGGCGGAGGTGGAGGCTACCGGCGGCGCGGCGGGGATGGCGGCGGGCACGACGCGGTCGAGGGCGAAGCCTTCGCGCGGCACCCGATGCTAGCCGTCCTCGACGCCCACGCCCCCAGCGTCGCCCCCAACGAGCAGGGCCGCACAATTGCCGTGACGCAGCATTGGGTGCGCTGGCTGCGGCGGCAGATCTGATCCTCAAAACGTCATCCCGGACGAAGCGCAGCGAAGAGCCGGGATCGGGTGCAGGATGGAGCACCTTTCCCTCCCCCTTGTGGGGAGGGGGTGCCGCGAAGCGGCCGGGGTGGGGGTGTGAGCGATAGCCTATCCACGTATGGCGCCAGCACCCCCACCTCCAACTCCTCCCCACAAGGGGGAGGAGGGTTCTAGAGCCACTATCGTTAGGCGCTCCCAGATTCCATTAGCCCAGAATGAAGCCTCTCAGCCTTCGACCGTCGCCACGTCCTCAATCGGAACCAGCGGCTCATCCTTGATCAGGTCGAGGGTGAGCGCGGTGCGGACGTTGCGCACGTTCGGCAGGCTGGTGAGCTCGGAGACCAGCCCCTGGAAGGAAGCGAGGTTCGGGGCCACGCACTTCATGATGAAGTCGATGTCGCCCGAGAGGGTCCAGCACTCGCGGACCATGGCCCAGTCCTTCACCCGCTGCTCGAACTCCCTGAGCTCCTTCTTGCCCTGGACGTCGAGCTGCACCATGGCGAAGCACACGATCTCGAAGCCGAGATTCTTCGGGTCGAGGATCGCCCGGTAGGCCTTGATGATGCCGGCGCTCTCCAGCGCCCGCACCCGGCGCAGGCATGGGGGTGCCGACAGCCCGACCCGGCGGGCCAGCTCCACATTGGTGATGCTGCCGTCGGCCTGCAGTTCTTTCAGAATGGCCCAGTCGATGGAATCGAGGCGTCCGCGCACGGTAACTCCGTAGGCATGGTCGGGACGGGCAAAAAGCCAGCCTGGCGTCCGGATCATGCAAGATCAGGTCAAAAAATCTCGTCTTGGCTGACTAGACCGTATAAAGGATCGGCACAAGGAGGACGGGCGCTTAAGTCGCAACGAACTTCATGAACTCCACAGGCTCATTGATCGAATGTTGCGCAACGGGACCGGCCCTATCACCTGGGTGCTGACGGACGGCAAGGCCGGGGACGAGCTGCAGGCCCTGAGCGTGGCCGAGGCGCTTGGCGTGGTCCCGGAGATCCGCCGGGTGGAGCCGAAAGCACCCTTCACATGGCTGATGCCCTGGGGCCCTGTCGACCCGCGCGAGCGCCCAGGCGCTCCCGAGAGCCCTCTCGCCCCGCCCTTCCCCGATCTTCTCATCGCCTCCGGCCGCCGGGCCGTGGCCTATCTGCGCCATGTGAAGCGGGCGTCCGGCGGGCGAACCTATACGGTGTTCCTCAAGGATCCCCGCACCGGGCCGAAGACCGCCGACTTCATCTGGTCGCCGAGCTACGACCGCCTACGAGGGCCGAACGTCCTCACCACCCTCACCCCGCCGCACCGGGTCTCGGCGCAGCGGATTGACGCCGCCCGCGCAAAACCCGATCCGCGCCTCGCTCATCTGGCCCATCCTCGGGTGGCCATCCTGGCCGGAGGAAACAGCCGGCATCATCGCTTTACCGACGAGAACATCGCCCGATTGGTGGAGCATCTGACGTCCATTGCCGAAGCCGG
>JAJFBI010000748.1 GCA_020697385.1 Microvirga sp.
TCAAGGACCCGAACCAGAACATCAACTGGGTCACGCCAGAGGGCGGCGGCGGGCCGAACTACGTCAATATGTGAGGTTAGGACACCCTCCAGCAGTCATCCCGGACGGCAAAGCCGATCCGGGATCGCAAGCAGGAAAAGGCGCCGTTCTCGTCCTGCGATCCCGGGTTCTGCCCTGCAGCCCCGGGATGACGACCCTTTGGCTCCGCCTTATCTTGCCCTCTCACGAGGCTTTTACGCCCCAGCGGCAATTGTCCCCTTGCGGCGCCCTGAGGGAGACGCCATTCTCCGGCCTGATTTGGCGCACATCTCCCTCTGATGAGATGTCGCGATGATTGGAGCCGCGCTTCGTGCCCACCTTGAAAAGTTTCGTGCCCACCTTGAAAAGTCTGAAGTTTCGCAAGGGCTTGCCTGCCCTGATCCTGATGGCCGCCACCATGCTGGCCTCTCCCGTCGCCGTGGCGAACGCCGCTGGGGACGAGATTCTGGAGCCGGCCCAGAGCCTTGAAGGCAACTTCCTCTCGGCTTATGTGGCGGGTTCCGCGCGGGACACGGAGGCTGCGACGCTCTTCTTCCGCCAGGCCATCCAGGAGGATCCCCGCAATCAGGAGCTCCTGGAGCGCGCCTTCGTGGCCTTCCTGGCCAACGGCTCCATGCCGGACGCGATCCGGGCGGCCGAGCGCCTCTCGGGGCAGGACGGGTCGAACAACCTTGCTCAGTTTGCCCTCAGCGTCCGCGCCATCAAGACCCAGAAATATGCCGATGCCCGCGCCCGGCTGTCCAAGAGCATGCGCGGCCGTCAGGCGGATCTCACGGCCACGCTTCTCTCCGCCTGGACCTTCGCCGGCTCCAAGGACGGCAAGCAGGCGCTTGCCACCGTCGACAAGCTCAAGAACGAGCGCGCCTTCGACCAGTTCCGCGAGTACCATGCCGCCCTCATCGCCGATGTGACCGGCAATGCGGCCGAGGCTGAGAAGCGCTTCAAGACGGCTTACGAGGGCGAGCGCAACACCCTGCAGGTGGTCGATGCCTATGGCCGCTTCCTCGCCAAGCGCGGCCGCAAGGACGATGCCCTGAAGGTCTACCGGGCCTTCGACGAGGCGGCTCCGCGTCACCCCATCGTGCGCACCGCCATGAAGGCTCTGGAGGAGGGCAAGCCCCTCATGCCGCTCGTCAACAATGCGCAGGACGGCGCGGCGGAACTGCTCTACGGCCTCGGTGTCGTCGGCAACTCCCAGGGCGACGAGCTGACGGCCATCATCTATCTACGCCTCGGCCTCGATCTGAAGCCTGATCACCCACTGGCCCTCGTCACCCTCGGCGACGTTTATGAGCGCCTGAAGCAGTACGACAACGCCAATGCGATCTTCGCTAAGATCCCGAAGGATTCCCCGATCCGCACGAGCGCCGACATCTCCATCGGGCATAATTTCGAGCTGATGGGCCGCGGTGAGGATGCCATCACGCATCTCGACAAGCTCATGAAGGAGCATCCCGAGGACGTAGACGTGGTCATGGCGCTGGGCAACGTGCAGCGCTCGCGCAAGAAGTTCGCGGAAGCGGCCGAGACCTACACCAAGGCCATCAACCTCGTCGGCCAGCCCGAGCGCGGCCACTGGATCCTGTTCTTCTATCGCGGCTCGTCCTATGAGCGCTCGAAGCAGTGGGACAAGGGCGAGGCCGACCTGAAGAAGGCCCTGGAGCTCGTTCCGGAGACCTTGAACGCCGCCCGGGCCCAGGTGATGAACTACCTCGCCTATTCCTGGGTCGACCAGAACATGAATATCGACGAAGCCTTCAAGATGCTCACGAAGGCGGTCGAACTCGCTCCCCGTGACGGCATGATCATCGACTCGCTGGGCTGGGCCTACTACCGCATGGGCCGCTATGAGGATGCCGTGCGCGAGCTGGAAAAGGCCGTCGAGCTGAAGCCCGGCGACTCCACCATTAACGACCACCTGGGCGACGCCTATTGGAAGGTCGGCCGCAAGCTCGAAGCGAAGTTCCAGTGGGACCACGCTAAGAACTCGGACCCGGAGCATGAGGAGCTCGTGAAGATCCTCAAGAAGATCGACAACGGTCTCGAAGAGGAGCCTAAGCCGGCTGCTGCGGAAAACGTGCCCGCACCTCAGCCGGAGGCTCCGAAGCAGAACGGCGGGTAAGGTCTATTCTCAATTCTGTTTCATGGCCGGGCTTGTCCCGGCCATTCTTTTTGAACCTTGCCCCGATGTCATTCCGGGGCCGCGCAGCGGAGCCCGGAATCCATAACCGCTAACGGTGCAGGAAACAGTGCGACGTTGATCATCCTCTTCTGTCACGTCGTGTTTATGGATTCCGGGCTCGCCTTCGGCGCCCCGGAATGACAGTGGGGAGCTTTCTCGAACTCTTCCCATCCGCCCTACACTCGGGCATGACGCTTCTATGCCTCAGCCGCTTGCCACCCGTGCACCCGCCAAGATCAACCTGACGCTCCACGTGCTCGGGCGCCGGTCCGACGGCTATCACGATCTGGAAAGTCTTGTGGCCTTTGCCGGCACGGGTGACGACCTGCGGCTCGAACCCGGGCGAATCCCGGCCCTCGAGGTCAGCGGTCCGACGGCCCCGCTCGCCGGGAGCGCTGACAACAACCTCGTCATGAGGGCCGCTCGCCTGCTGGCGGAGCGCGTGGATGGCCTGAAGGTCGGCACCTTTCACCTGACGAAGCGCCTGCCGGTGGCGGC
>JAJFBI010000095.1 GCA_020697385.1 Microvirga sp.
TCCTCACGTCGGTTGCGCAGAAATTCACGGATGCGCTGAGTCATGGCGCTCTCCCCACCAAAGGTTCAATGGAGGTCTTGTGGAGCCTCCGGATTGAAATTCAGACGATCAGGAATTCCTGCCGTCCGGCGTCAGCGAGGGAAGATGGCATCCCGCTTCGTGCGATGGAGACACGACAAGCGCGATGGGCTCTTCACCCGACGATGCTGCCTTGGATTGGATGGGGATACTCCATCCGCACGCCTGGCAATGATAAACAAGCCTCTTCGGTGTTGACCTTTGGAGGGCCAACGAGACCAAAAAAGCCCGTTCGTCGTTGCTTTAAGTCGCGTCCCCCGTTGAGAGCGAGGTACGCCGGTTTTCGCCTCCGGCTGCCGGTTAGGGGTATCGAGAGCTAGAGCGCTCTCGGGCGGCTGTCCGGCCTCTTGTCCGGATGCCCACCAACCGACACACGACCACAGGCACGTGCGAAATTGGGCAAGCGGGAGATAAGCATATTCGGCCCGGACCACAAGACTTTTTGAGCCCTCCCGGGGAATTTTTTTAACCCTGCCGAGACCTGTGTCCTGCCCGCATCACCATTCAGCTTCCATTAAGCGGCCGAGCTACACGGATGGAGACTCCAGCCCCATATCCCCTGGCTCCAGAGCCCGGCCTTTTTCCTTAAGACGAGAACCGCTTCACCGCCATGATGAACCTGTCCCGCCGCACCCTCCTGCAAAGCCTGCTCGCAGCCACCGCGCTGTCCGCCTCAAGCCAGGTTTTGGCGCAGCAGCAGAACGGAGTGCCGCAGCCCAATCCATTCCGCTACGAGGATGTGGTGCGCCGGGCACGCGAGCTGTCGACGGCTCCCTTCGAGGCTCCAACGTCCCAACTGCCGGAGCCCCTGAACCGACTCAGCTTCGACGATTACCGGGACATCCGGTTCCGGCCGGACAAGGCTCTCCTCGCCTCGGGCAACGGGCCGTTCCGGATGCAGCTCTTCCATCTCGGCTTCCTCTACCCGCGCCCCGTGACGGTGAACATCATCCGCGAGGGCGTGCCGAATCCGGTGCCTTACCAGCGGGAGTTGTTCGATTACGGCCGCAACAAGATCGAGCGGCCGCTGCCCGTCAATCTCGGCTTTGCCGGCTTCCGGCTACACTACCCATTGAACGACCCGAAGGTGATGGACGAACTCATCGCCTTCCTGGGCGCGAGCTATTTCCGCTTCCTCGGAGCCGGCCAGAAATACGGCCTCTCGGCCCGGGGGCTTGCGATCAACGTGGAAGGCGGCGAGGCGGAGGAGTTTCCGCATTTCCGTGAATTCTGGGTCGAAATGCCCAAGCCCAACGACGACCGCGCGGTGATCTTTGCCCTCCTGGACAGCCCGTCCGTCGCCGGCGCCTACAGGTTCGATGTCTATCCATCGAAGGAAACGACCATCGACGTCACGGCCACACTGTTCCCGCGCCAGCCCCTCACCAATGTGGGGCTCGCCCCCCTCACCTCCATGTATTTCGAAGGCGAGAACGACCGGAAGCCCACCGACGATTTCCGGATGGAGCTGCACGATTCGGACGGCTTGCTCATGCACTCGGGCGCCGGCGAATGGATCTGGCGCCCTATTCGCAATCCCAGCAAAAAGACGATCTCGTCCTTCAGCGACAACAATCCCCGCGGTTTCGGCCTGATGCAGCGCGACCGGGTGTTCGAGCACTACCAGGATCTGGAGGCCCATTACCATCAGCGGCCCGGCTACTGGGTCGAGCCCGTGGGCCAGTGGGGTGAAGGCTGGGTCGAACTGGTCGAGATCCCAACCGCAGACGAAACTCAGGACAACATCGTCGCCTATTGGCAGCCGAACCGGCCTTACGAGCCGGGCCAGGAGGTTGTCATCTCCTATCGCCTGCGGGCCGCGGCCGCGATCGGCGCCATGCATCCAGGCGGGAAGGCCGTCAACACTTTCCAAACACCGCCCCGCGCCAGCGGCTCGAACGCACCAAGCGACCCCCGCCATCGCCGCTTCATCGTCGATTTCGCGGGAGGCAGCCTGCCCTATTACCTCAGCGCTCCGGAACAGGTGCAGCTGGTTCCCTCTACCTCCACGGGACAGATCACCAACACCTTCCTCATGCCCAACCCGCACATCGACGGCTTCCGCGCCGCCATCGACGTGCGGCTGGAGCCGGGCCAGTCCACAGACCTTCGCGCCTTCCTGCGAGCCGGCAACCGGGCCCTGACGGAAACCTGGACTTATCCCTGGTTCGTGGAATGATCCGCCTGAGGAATCCCTCCTGACGCTGCGGACCTTGCCAAGCTCCACCGAACCGCGCAGAAGCGGACGCGGTCGGCAGGGGCCGGAGCGACGGAGTGAATGCGCATGACGCTGAAGGCTTTGGTGGCAGGGACGTTGGCGGTCGGTCTCGCCTGGGGCGCGGGAAGTGCCCTGGCGCAGCAGCCGCTCACGGAAGTGACCTTCGGCACCAACTGGCTCGCTCAAGGAGAGCATGGCGGCTACTACCAGGCGCTCGCCGATGGGACTTATGAAAAGTACGGCCTGAAGGTCACCATCGTGCCGGGCGGCCCGCGCGCCAGCAACCGCATGCTCATGACCGTCGGCAAGCTCGACTTCTACATGGGCGGCAGCATGATCCAGGCTTTTTCGGCCGTGGAGAAGAGCATCCCCACTGTCGTGGTGGCAGCCCATTTCCAGAAGGACCCGCAGGTGCTCATGAGCCATCCCGGCCAGGGGCTCGACACCTTCGTTGATCTGAAGGCATCCAGCGACATCCTGCTCTCCAAGGACGCAGTCGCCACCTTCTTCCAGTGGATGAAGGCCGAGCACGGCTTCAGGGACGAGCAGGTGAAGCCATTCGGGTTCAATCCGGCTCCCTTCATCGCCAACAAGCGAGCGGTGCAGCAGGGCTATGTCACGTCGGAGCCTCTCATCATCGAAAAGGCCGCAGGCTTCAAGCCCAATGTGTTTTTGCTCGCCGATTACGGCTTCAGCACTTATTCCACCACGGTCGAGACACGCCGCGAGGTCGTGGAGACAAATCCCGAACTCGTGCAGCGCTTCGTCGATGCCTCGACCATCGGCTGGTACACTTATCTCTATGGCGACAACACGAAGGCCAAGGAGCTCATCAAGCGCGACAACCCGGAGATGACCGACGAGCTGCTCGCCTATTCCCATGCCAAAATGAAGGGATACGGCATCGTCGATTCCGGCGACACCTCGAGCCTCGGCATCGGCGCCATGACGGATGCGCGCATGAAGGACTTCTTCGACAAGATGGTGAAGGCTGGCCTCTTCAAGCCGGATCTCGACTACCGCAAAGCCTATACGCTCCAGTTCGTGAACAAGGGCATGGGCTTGAGCTTGAGAAAGTAGAGGAGTGCGGTGCCGGCTCGCACGGCGCTGCCGCATCCCATGAACGCGACCGCATCCACGCTCGTTTCCCTGCAAGACATTACCAAGGTTTTCGCCAATGGCGTGATGGCGCTGTCCGGCTTCGATCTCGCCATTCGCACGGGCGATTTCGTGTCGCTGCTCGGCCCCTCCGGCTGCGGGAAATCGACGGCACTGCGCCTCATCGCCGGACTGGCAGAGCCGACCACCGGGCATGTGACGTGGCCGGGCTCCGCTCATGAGGATCACCGCAGCGAGATCGGCTTCGTGTTTCAGGAGCCGACGCTCATGCCCTGGGCGGATGTAGCGGATAATGTCTGGCTGCCGCTGCGCTTGCGCGGCCTGTCGCGGCAGGATGCGCGGGAGCGCATCTTCGAGAGCCTTTCCCTCGTCGGCCTGCAGGACTTTGCGAAGGCTTACCCACGCGAATTGTCGGGCGGCATGAAGATGCGCGTGTCGATTGCGCGCGCACTTTCCCTGAAGCCACGTCTGCTGCTCATGGACGAGCCCTTCGCGGCCCTCGACGAGATCACCCGCTTCAGGCTCAACGACGACCTGCTCAAGCTGCAGAGAGAGCTCGGCTGCACCATCGTGTTCGTGACACATTCCGTCTATGAGAGCGCCTATCTGTCGAGCCGCATCGCAGTCATGTCTCCGCGACCCGGGCGCATAGTCACGGAGGCCACCGGCGAGATGCCGGGGCCGCGCGCGAAGGATTTTCGCACCAGCGCCCGCTATGCCGCGCTCTGCGCGGAGGTCTCGCAGATCCTCTCGGAGCAGACGGACGAGGAGCGCGCGTGATGGCGGCGCCCTCCAATCCTTTGAAGGTTGTCTTGCCGCTCGCAGTTTTTGCGGCAGCCATCGGGCTGTGGGAGATCGCCGTGCGCCTGCACGGCATCCCGCCCTACATCCTGCCGGCCCCCAGCCTGATCGGCACCACCATGGTGGCCGATTGGCCGCTCCTGCAGGCTTCGCTGCTGACCACCCTCAAGACAACGCTCCTCGGTCTCGCGTTGGCTGTGCTCGGCGGCGTTTGCCTTGCCATCGTCTTGAGCCTGTCGCGGATCGTGGAATACTCGCTCTATCCCTTTGCCATCGTCCTGCAGGTCACGCCGGTCATCGCCATTGCGCCGCTGCTCCTGATCTACATGCCGCAGGACGTGGCAGTTCTGACCTGCGCCTGGCTGGTCGCGTTCTTTCCGGTTCTCTCGAACACCATGCTCGGCCTCCAATCGGTCGACCGCAACCTGATGGAACTGTTCGCGCTCTATGGCGCCCCCGCATCGCGCAAGCCACTTGCGCGTTTCCGGTCACGGCTCAAGGCCCTGTGGTACCTGCGCCGTCCGGCCGCCCTGCCTGCCTTTCTGGCGGGGCTGCGGATCGCCGGCGGTCTCTCGCTCATCGGCGCCGTGGTGGCCGAGATGGCGGCAGGCTCCGCCGGCGCGGGCTCGGGACTGGCCTATCGCATCATCGAGAGCCAGTACCGCCTCAACATCCCCCGCCTCTTTGCGGCCCTCGTGCTCTTGGCCCTGACCGGCATCGCCCTTTACCTCCTGCTTGCCAGCATCAGCCATCGTCTGCTCCGCCGCTGGCACGAAAGCGCCCTTACGCAGGAAAAATGAGGGGTCGATTCCTTAGCCTGTTAATAATGTGCCGGCTTGTCATCGTCCCGTCATGAGACGGGTCCATGGTATGCAAGGCAACGCTTTGAGCAGCGAGGGACCATGGATACCGACAACAAGCATCCGGGCACCAAGAGCGTCGGATGGGCTCTGGTTCAAGCCTCGCGCCTGCATCGAAGCCGCACGGGCGACAAGCTCTCCGAGCTCGGCCTCTTCGCCGGCCAGGAGCAGGTGCTCCAGGCGCTGGGCAATTCCGGCCCCATGACCATGGGCGAACTGGCCACCATCCTGCGGGTGCGCCCGCCGACCGCCTCCAAGACGGTCTCGCGGCTGTCCGCCCTCAAGCTGGTGGAGCGCCATACGGAGCCCGGCGATGCCCGGGTCGTGCGCGTGAAGCTCACCAAGGAAGGCAAGCGCAAGGCCGCCGCCATCGACGCACTCTGGGACGAGGTCGAGGGCGAGCTGCTCCAGGGCTTCGACAACAAGGACCGCAAGCGCCTGCGCAAGCTCCTGCGCCGGGCAGCCAAGAACCTCGCCGGCATCACCGGCGCCGACCAGACCGGGTTCGAGGCCGACGACGAGGCCGATGGGCTGGAAGCCAGCGAGCCGGAACTCGCCGCAACGGCCTGACAGTAGGCACACCCCTGTCTGCGGCGCACGAGGGGCGTGCGTTGCGGGTATTCGCGTCGGGAGAACGCTGCGGTTAGCATTGGCCGATGGCCGATACCGTCTCCACATCCCTCACCAAGCCAGTGTCGCAGCGCCGGAACCGCATGATCGGCATCGGCCTCATGTGTGCGGCTTTGTTCTGCTTCTCCTGCCTCGATGCCACGGCCAAATGGGTGAACCAATCCGTCGATCCCATGGTGACGGTCTGGGCCCGCTACATGTCAGCGGCCCTGCTCACCTTCATGGTCATCAACCCGCGGACCCAGCCGGGAGCGCTCAGGACCCGCCGACTTCCCCTCCAGCTCCTCCGCTCCTTCCTGCTGCTCGCCTCCACCTTCTGTAATTTTCTCGCCCTGAAGTACCTGCAGCTGGTCGAGACCCAGTCCATCATCTTCGCAACGCCCCTGCTTGTGGCGCTGCTCGCAGCCCCTCTCCTGGGAGAGCGAATCGGATGGCAGCGCATGACGGCCATCGGCGTCGGGTTCATCGGCATTCTCGTGATCACGCGGCCGGGGCTCGGCACCATGCATCCCGCAGCCCTGCTGTCGCTGGCAGGCTCAGTGGCCTATGCCTTCTACAACATCGTGACCAGGATGCTCGCGTCGAGCGATTCGATTGCGACTACGACCCTCTATTCGAGCGTCGCCGGCATTGTCCTGGTGACGCCCGCCCTGCCCTGGATCTGGTCCACGCCCTCCTCGCCGCTTGTCTGGTTTCTTCTGGCCACCACGGGCTTTTATGGCGGCTTCGGGCATTGGCTGCTCGTTCTCGCCCATGCCCGAGCCCCGGCGGCGATCCTGGCGCCCTTCATCTACAGCCAGATCATCTGGATGCTCGCCTTGGGCTACATCGTGTTCGGCGACTGGCCCGATTCTTGGACCTTCGTCGGGGCTGGCATCGTGATCGCATCGGGGCTCTACTTGCTCTCCCGCGAACGCGCGAAACGAAACCAGCCGGAGACGTCTTCATGAGCGATGCCCCCGTCGATACCCTGCCCGGCATCGGCCCCGTCACGCAGGGCTGGCTGAAGGAGGCCGGTATCCGGACCGAGGGCGAGCTTCGCTCCATCGGGGCCTTGGAGGCCTATCGCCGCCTCAAGTTCATGCTGCCCCGCCAGGTCAACCTCAACGCTCTCTATGCGCTTGAGGCCTCCTTGCGCGGTTGCCATTGGCTCGACCTGCCCCAGGATGTGAAGACCGCGCTCCAGCAGCAGGCCAGAACCATCGACGAGGCCCTGCGCCGGGGTGCCGCCGCACGCTGCGCCATTCCCTGATCACAGACAACAACAGGAAACCCCATGAGCCGCACCGACATCCTGATGACCGCGCCGATGATGCCTATCGTCATCGACACGCTGGAGAAAGCCTGCACGCTGCACCGCCTGTGGGAGCAGCAGGATCAGGAGGCGTTTCTAAAGGATGTCGGGCCGCGCATCCGCGGCGTTGCCACGAGCACCCTCTACGGCCGCGTAGAGGCCTCTCTCCTCGACCGATTGCCGAACGTGGAGATCGTCTCCAGCTTCGGCGTGGGCTACGACAACGTGGACGCGGCGGAGGCAGCCCGGCGCGGCATCGTCGTCACCAACACGCCCGGCGTCCTCGACGACGAGGTGGCCGATCTCACCCTCGGCCTGCTGCTGGCGACCCTGCGCAAGATCCCGCAGGCCGACCGCTATCTGCGCGAAGGGCAATGGCTGAAAGCCTCCTTCCCGCTCTCGGCCACCCTACGCGAGCGCAAGGTCGGCATCGTCGGCCTTGGGCGTATCGGCAAGGCCATCGCACGACGTCTTGCAGGCTTCGATGTGAGCATCGCCTACCACGGCCGTACGCAGCAGGACGACGTGGCTTATGCCTATCACCCGACTGTCACCGGCCTTGCGGAGGCCTGCGACGTACTCATCGTGATCACCCCGGGTGGCGCCGCGACCCGCCATCTGATCAATGCGGATGTGCTGAAGGCTCTCGGCTCCAATGGCGTTCTGATCAACGTGGCGCGCGGCACTGTCGTGGATGAGCAGGCGCTGATCGAGGCTCTCAAGTCCAAGACCATTCTCAGCGCCGGCCTTGACGTCTACGAGGATGAGCCGCGCGTGCCGCAGGAGTTGATCGACATGGAGCATGTAGTGCTCCTGCCCCATATTGCGTCCGCCTCCGTGCATACCCGCAACGCCATGGGCAAGCTCGTGGCGGACAACATCGTCTCATGGGTCGAGGGCAAGGGACCGCTGACGCCCGTGCCCGAGACGCCCTACAAGGGGCGGCAGGTTTAAGCCACACCGCTCGTCATCACCGGCCTTGTGCCGGTGATCTCAGCTCTGTTTTTTCCTCTGACCTCATCCTGAGGAGGATTGCGGGAGCAATCCGTCTCGAAGGAGCGTCCAGAGCGCACTGGAATCTCCTTCGAGACGCAGCCTTACGGCTGCTCCTCAGAATGAGGTGGGAGTGTGTTGAAGCAGGGGCAGTCGCTTACAGCGCGAACCCGCCATCGACCAGGTGAATGTGCCCGGTCGTATAACTTGCCTCATCGGACGCGAGATACACGGCGAGCGCCGCCACCTCTTCGGCCGTGCCGAGCCGGCCCATGGGCTGCCGGTCGATGAAGGCTTGGCGCACGGTTTCAAGGCTCTGGCCGGTACTCTCAGCCTGGGCCGCAATGCGCTCATCGAGCGATGGCGACTGGATCG
>JAJFBI010000096.1 GCA_020697385.1 Microvirga sp.
CATCCTTGGCCTGCTCGACTGGCCGGGTTTGGCGCGCGCGGTGCGCTCCAAGCTGCTGTCCCTGCGCGAGGAGGATTTCGTGAAGGCCGCGGAACTGATGGGCGCCTCCAAGCAGCGCGTGATCGCGCGCCACCTCATCCCCAACTTCATGAGCCACCTGATCGCCTCGGCAACGCTCTCGATCCCGTCCATGATCCTCGGCGAGACCGCCCTCTCCTTCTTAGGATTGGGCCTGCGCCCGCCGGTGACGAGTTGGGGCGTGCTGCTCAACGAGGCGCAGAACCTCGCGGCCGTGCAGCTGCACCCCTGGCTTCTGTTCCCGATGGCCCCGGTGGTGATCGTCGTGCTTGCCTTCAACTTCATGGGCGATGGCCTGCGCGACGCGGCGGATCCTTACCACTAGGCGGATACCTATTGTCCTGGCCCTAAGGGAATGCGAGACATCCTGCAGTGATAAAGACAGCAGAGGTGTTTCGTGGCCGAGTACCGGATTGATGCATCGCCCGAGAGTGTTCACTGGGGCTATTTCGATGCGGGCATTCCCGCGCTCCTGACGGTGGATTCCGGCGACACGGTGACGATCTCGACCGTGTCGGGCGGTCCCGAGGCGATGCCGAAGGCGCCCTTCGTCATCCCTCAAGCGCTGTCGGACATTCATGCGGCTCACAAGCCAAAGTTGCCGGGCCACATCTGCACGGGTCCGGTTGCGTTGCGCGACGCCAAGGCCGGTCAGGTGCTCGAAGTCCGCATCAAGGACATCCAGCTGCACTACGATTGGGGCTTCACCTATTCCGCCCCGCAGAAAGGCGCCCTGCCCGACGACTTCGATGAGATCCACTTCATGACGCTTCCGCTCGACCGCGAGCGGATGACGGGCAAGCTGCCCTGGGGATTGGAACTGCCCCTGAAGCCGTTCTTCGGCGTGATGGCCGTGGCACCGCCGGCCGCCTGGGGGAGCTTGAGCACCCTGCCGCCGCGCCGCAACGGCGGCAATCTCGACAACAAGGAGCTGGTGGCCGGCACCACCCTCTACCTGCCGATCCATGTGGATGGCGCCCTGTTCTCCGTCGGCGACGGGCATGGTGTGCAGGGCGACGGCGAGGTCTGCGTCACGGCTATCGAGACCGGTCTCATCGGCACCTTCGAGCTGCATCTGCGCGAGGACATGAGCCTCACCTGGCCCATGGCCGAGACGCCGACGCACGTTATGACCATGGCGTTCGATCCCGACCTCGACGACTGCGTGGTCATCGCGCTGCGAAGCATGATCGACCTGATCGTCGACCGCACCGGCATCACTAAGGCTGAGGCCTATGCCCTGTGCAGCCTTGCGGCTGACTTGCGCATCACCCAGGTTGTCAATGGCAACAAGGGCGTCCACGTGATGCTCGACAAGAGCCTGCTGCAGAAGGCGCAGCGCTAAACATTCCCAGGCGGCGGCTCGTCACCGAAGATCGAGCGGCCGCCAAAACCATGCGACTTTGCCCGTTCCTGCCTGATGTGGTCCTCCACATCGGGACCGGTGGCATGGCGCTCGAGCGCGCGAGCCTGATCGTCCAGTCGCTTGAGGGCGAAAAGCTCCTCCTGCTGCCCGAGCTTCGCCTTCTGCACGGCGGATTTCAGCACCCGGATGGTCTCGTCATAGACCCGCACCGGCACGGGATACGGGTGCCGGTCCTTGCCGCCATGGGCGAAGGAGAAGCGGGCCGGATCGCTGAAGCGGCAGGGCGTGCCGTGTACGACCTCGGCCACCATGGCGAGCGCCTGCACGGTGCGCGGCCCGACGCCGGGTGTCATCAGGAGATCGGGAAAATCCGCCGGTCCACGATCCGCAGCTGCCGCGAGGGTCCCATGAAGCCGCCGCAGCACCACGTCCTTGGGTCGAACATCGTGATGCTCGGGCATGACCAGATGCGGCAGCAGAGGCTGCGGACTCGCAGCCGGAGCCGCTTCGCGCTCTTCGAGCGCCAGGAATTTGCGGGCGATATTGTCAGGTCCAAGTGAGCCCAGAATGTCGATCTGCGCCTTGCGCGAGGCCTCTGCCCGGCGGTCGGTGAGATTGACGATGGTGCCCTGCCCTTTGCCGTCGATGGCCGTATGCGGCTCGTCGACGAAGCTCTTCAAATCTTCGGACAGCCAGTGGTAACGGCGTGCGAGCCGGGATGTATCGTTCATACCCTGCTGGACCACTGCCCACTTGCCGTCATCCGTGACGATGAAGCCGTGAAGGTAGAGGTCGAACCCATCCTGGATGGCCGCGCTGTCGACCTTCGCCACGAGGCGGCTGGCATTCGCAAGAGCAGCACCATCGAAGCCGACGCGCTCGCCAATCGCGACGAGTTCATGCGGCGTCTGCCGCGAATGCTTTCCGCGCCCGCCGCAGACATGGATGCCAAGCTCCTTCGACAACGGCGTCAGTCCGCGCTTCAAGGCGCCGATCACGCTGGTGGTGATGCCGGAGGAATGCCAGTCCATGCCCATCACGGCGCCGAAAGACTGGAACCAGAACGGATGGGCAAGCCGGCGCAGCAGTTCGTCGCGCCCGTAATGGTGCACGATGGCCTCAGACATCACGCCGCCGAGACGCGTCATGCGATCCGCCAGCCATTTCGGCACGTGGCCGGAATGGAGCGGCAGATCGGCGCTTCCGGCGCGCTTGGCCATCGGATGTTCTCTCCTCGAAGCCTGAATGTAACAGCAGGGTTCATGCCATGAACCAACGCGGCGGACCATGGCGCAAGAAAAAGGCGCCCGAAGGCGCCTTAAACTGTCTTAGCGACGGCGGGGGCTCTTTTCGAGCCAGGCCACCTGGGCACCATCGCCGCGGCGCCCTTCTGAGCGCTGCCCGGCGGGCTTCGCTTGTGCGGGACGTTGGCCCTGCGCAGGCCGTTGCCCCTGAGCCGGACGCTGTCCTTGTGCAGGACGCTGCTGGTTACCAGCAGGCTGGCCGCCCTGCGGCTGACCGTTGCCCGCAGGCTTGCCACCGCGACCGCGACGGCGCTTCGGCCCCCGGTCGGCGTTCGGATCGGCGCTGCGCGGCTGGCCATGGCCCTGATGCCCACGGGCATGAGGAGCTGCGCGGCCCCGCGGCTGACCGTTGCGCTGAGACTGCTCGCGGCGCGGCTCGGAAGACTCGGACACGGCAGAACCGGCGGGAAGACCCTCGGGGAGCGGCATGACCGGCACCTTGAGGCGGGTCAGCTTCTCGATGTCCTTCAGGTAAGCCTTTTCCTCGTCGTTGCAGAACGAGATGGCCGAACCCGTAGCGCCCGCGCGGGCCGTGCGGCCGATGCGGTGAACATAAGACTCGGGCACGTTCGGCAGGTCGTAGTTGATCACGTGGGACACGCCATCGACGTCGATGCCGCGGGCCGCAATGTCGGTGGCCACCAGCACACGGCATGAGCCGTCGCGGAAGCCCGCAAGCGCACGCTCGCGTTGCGGCTGGGACTTGTTGCCGTGAATGGCGGCTCCCGCGATGCCGGCCTTGTCGAGGCCGCGCACCACCTTGTCCGCGCCGTGCTTGGTGCGGGTGAACACGAGCACACGGTCGATGCTTGGGTCGCGCAGGAGCGTCTCGAGCAGGACCTGCTTGCGGCCGGTCTGCACGAAGATCACGCTCTGCTCCACGCGCTCGGCAGTGGTCGCCACCGGGGTGACGGCCACATGGGCCGGGTTGCGCAGGAAGGACTCGGCCAGGCTCGAGATCGTCTTCGGCATGGTGGCCGAGAAGAACAGGCTCTGGCGCTCCTTCGGCAGCAGGGTCACGATGCGCCTCAACGCATGAATGAAGCCGAGGTCGAGCATCTGGTCGGCCTCGTCGAGGACGAGGATCTCGATGTCGCGCAAGGACAGGGCCCTGCGGTCAATGAGGTCGATCAGGCGGCCGGGCGTGGCGACGAGCACGTCGACGCCGTTCATCAGCGCCTTCTCCTGGCGGGAGATGGTGACGCCGCCGAACACCACCTCGGTGGTGAGCCTGAGGTTGCGGCCATAGACGCGGAAGCTGTCGGCGATCTGGCTGGCGAGTTCACGGGTCGGGCTGAGCACAAGCACGCGGGGGCTCTTCGGCTTACGCGGCTTCGGGCTCTCGGACAGGCGGTGCAGGATCGGCAGCGCGAAGGCAGCCGTCTTGCCGGTGCCGGTCTGGGCGATGCCACAGACATCCCGGCCTTCCATGGCATACGGAATGGTCTGGGCCTGGATCGGCGTGGGCTTCTCATAGCCCTCGGCAGTCAGGGCCTTCAGGATCGGCTGGGCCAATCCGAAATCGGTAAAAAGTGTCAAAGGAGGTGTCTTTCGAACGGATACAGTGAGCCGGAAAGCAGGTTCGGCTTCATAAAGCAAAGGCGCTTCAGGGCTCTTTGGGAAACAGCCCGCGTGATGGGGCCATCTTATGAGGGAGCGAATGAAGAAGGGGACCGGGGTCTTCGCTCATGCGAATATCCGTCACGCAGTCCCGCTCAAGCTGTCCAGTGTGCCGGACGCCGTCGCCTGCTGTGCATATGGAGGGTAAAACCCTATCCGTCAACCGCAAGGCCTGACATAAAGCAAGAATGTCACCCTCCGGCCCCATGCCCTGGCGCATCGTCTCGGCCCTCTCAATCACGCATCTGATCTCTTACGGGACGCTGTTCTATGCCTTCGCGCTCCTCATCGAGCCCATGGAGCGGGATCTCGGATGGTCGAAAGCGGCCCTGACCGCCGCCTTCTCGCTCGCGCTCATCTCCTCCGCGTTCTTCGCCGTGCCGGTCGGGCGGCTGATCGACCGAGGCTACGGGCGGGCCGTGATGACCGGGGGCTCTGTGCTGGCCGCCCTTCTCCTGGTGCTTTGGGCCTATACGGACAGCTACCCGTTTTTCCTGCTGATCTGTATCGGCCTGGGCGCCGCCACGAGCGCCCTCTTCTACGAGGCGGGCTTTGCGGTCCTGGCCTTGAACCTCGGCCTTCTGGCCCGCCGGGGCATCACCATCATCACCCTCGTGGCCGGGTTCGCCAGCACGGTGTTCATCCCGCTCCTCCACGTGCTCATCGACCGCTATGGCTGGCGCGACACGCTCTTGGCGATGGCAGCCCTGAACATCGGGATCTGCGCCGTCCTGCACGCCACCGGCATCCCGGCCGCTCCTGAGAAGCCGAGGCATCGGGATGAAAGCCGCACCGTCGCTCCCTTGACCTCGAACCCGCGTCGCGTTCTCGCCAAGCCCGCCTTCTGGCTCTTCGTGATCACCAGCGTGCTCCAGGGGATCATCTCGGTGGGAATTCCCGTCCACCTGATCCCGATCCTCCTCGAGCGAGGCTTCTCCATCGAGGCCGCTGTGGCCGCCTATACGGTGATCGGGCCTGCCCAGGTGGCGGCACGGTTCCTCACCGGCTTCGGAGAGCGGGGCATGAGCCTCAGGGGCATCGGGGTCGTGACCATGGCCATGAGCACCCTCGGCTTCCTGTTGCTCCCGTTCATCGGCGCGGGATCCTGGCTGGTCTTCGCTTTCGCCGCTCTCTATGGCGGCTCCAACGGAATGCTGACCATCGTCAGGGCCCTGCTTCCGCCGGAGCTGTTCGGGCGTGAGGATTACGGGGCGATCCAGGGCATGATCGCCATGCCGGTCCGGATCACCATGGCCATCGCGCCCTTTGCCTTCGGCGCCCTCTGGGCTTGGTGGGGCAACTACGATGCCGTGATCATCCTCTGCCTCGGCATGGCCACGTGCTCCCTGGTGGCCTTCATGCTAAACCTTGCCCTGGTGAAGGAGCATTGAACAAGTTCAAGAATTCGCTTGCCTTAGGCGGCTAAAGAAACCATCTGCAGGGCACCGGGACAGCCCGGTTTCAAGGGAAAGACGCATTCCGTGACGACAGTGACTGATCTTCTGATTGTAGGCGGCGGCATCAACGGCGCCGGCATCGCGCGCGATGCCGTAGGCCGCGGCCTCTCGGTGGTGCTCTGCGAGCAGGGCGATCTGGCCGGCTACACCTCCTCCGCCTCGACCAAGCTGATCCACGGCGGCCTGCGCTACCTTGAATACTACGAGTTCCGGCTGGTTCGGGAGGCCCTGTTTGAACGGGAGCGGCTGCTGGAATCGGCCCCTCACATCATCTGGCCCCTGCGTTTCATCCTGCCGCACGAGAAGGGTATCCGCCCGGCCTGGTTCGTGCGCCTGGGTCTGTTCATGTACGACCATCTCGCCCCCCGCAAGAAGCTGCCGGGCACGGAAGGCATCAAGCTCACCCGGCATCCCGCCGGCCAGGCCCTCAAGCCCGGCTTCGACACGGCCTTCGTCTATTCCGACTGCTGGGTCGAGGACAGCCGCATGGTGGCCCTCAACGCCATCGACGCCTTCGAGAAAGGCGCCGACATCCGGGTGCGCACCAAGCTCACCACCGCCCGCCGCGACGGCCAGACCTGGGTCGCCACCCTCCAGAACGTGGAGACGGGCGAGACAGAAGAGGTGCGCGCCAAGGTCATCGTCAATGCCGGCGGCCCTTTCGTGGCCGACGTGCTCAACGCCAAGCTCGGGCTGAACACCACCAAGAACGTGCGCCTCGTGAAGGGCAGCCACATCGTAGTGCCGAAGCTCTTCGACACCAAGGAAGCCTTCATCCTCCAGAACACGGACAAGCGCATCGTCTTCGCCATTCCGTATCAGGAGAAGTTCACCCTCATCGGCACCACCGACATCCCGGTCGAGTCCGTGCCGGACAAGAAAGTCGAGATCACCCAGGACGAGATTCAGTATCTCTGCAACGTGGTGAATCACTTCTTCAAGCGCGAGGTCACCCCGGCCGAAGTGGTGTGGACCTATTCCGGCGTGCGCCCGCTCTTCGACGACGGCTCGAGCAACGCCTCGGCGGTCACCCGCGACTACGTGTTCGACATGGACGCGCCGCAGGGTCAGGCGCCGGTGCTGTCGATCTTCGGCGGCAAGATCACCACCTTCCGCAAGCTATCCGAGCATGCTCTCGAGGAGCTGAAATCCTACTTCCCCAACATGAAGCCGTCCTGGACCGAGAAGGCCAAGATGCCCGGCGGCGACATGCCGGATGCGGATTTCGACCGCTTCTTCGCCACCGTGCGCCAGCGCTGGCCGTTCCTGCCGGAACACCTCGCCCATCGTCTCGCCCGCGCCTACGGCACGCGGGTCGAAGAACTGCTGGGCTCTGCAAAGTCCATGGCCGATCTAGGCGAGGATTTCGGCGCCGGGCTGACCGCCGCGGAAGTCGATTACCTCGTGCGACGCGAATGGGCGCGCACCGCCGAGGACATCCTCTGGCGTCGGTCCAAGCTCGGCCTGCATGTGCCGGTTGACGCTCCGGCCAAGATCGATGCCTATTTGGCCAGGACGAAAACCGCGTCCGTCGCGGCTCAATAAATTCGGGCAAGAATTCGGGGGAAGTCATGGCTCACTACGTCGGTGCCATCGATCAGGGCACGACCAGCTCGCGCTTCATCGTGTTCGACAAGGCCGGAAGCATCGTCTCGGTCGGGCAGAAGGAGCACGAGCAGATCTATCCCAGGCCCGGCTATGTGGAGCACGATCCGCTCGAAATCTGGCGCAACACGCAAGCGGTGATCCAGGAGGCCTTGGCGAAGAAGGGGCTGAAGCCCCAGGACCTTGCCGCCATCGGCATTACCAACCAGCGCGAGACGACTCTGATCTGGGACAGGCGCACCGGCAAGCCGCTTCATAACGCACTCGTGTGGCAGGACACCCGGGTCGATCCGATCGTCGAGGAGTTCGCCCGTGACGGCGGTTATGACCGCCTGCGCGAGAAGACCGGCCTGCCGCTAGCGAGCTATTTCTCCGGGCTGAAACTGCGCTGGCTCCTCGACAACGTGCCGGGCGCCCGCGAGAAGGCCCAGGCCGGCGACGTGCTGTTCGGCAATATCGACACTTGGCTGGTCTGGAACCTGACAGGCGGGGTCGACGGCGGGTGCCACATCACCGACGTGACCAATGCCAGCCGAACCCAGCTCATGAACCTGGCGAGCCTCGAGTGGGACGAGGAGATCCTGAGCCTCTTCAACATTCCGCGGGCCTGCCTGCCGCAGATCCGCTCGTCGAGCGAGGTTTATGGGGAGGCGACCGACAATCTGGCCGGTGTGCCGATTGCCGGCATTCTCGGCGACCAGCAGGCGGCGCTGGTGGGACAGGCCTGCTTTAAGCAGGGCGAGGCCAAGAACACCTACGGCACCGGCTGCTTCATGCTCATGAACACCGGCGAGACCCCCTACCCGTCGAAATGCGGCCTCCTCACGACAGTCGGCTACCGCTTCGGGCAAGCGAAGACCGTCTATGCCCTGGAGGGCTCGATCGCGAACGCGGGCGCCCTCGTGCAGTGGCTGCGCGACAATC
>JAJFBI010000097.1 GCA_020697385.1 Microvirga sp.
CCTTGCCATGGCGTCCACCCTGCTGGGCGACGCCGAGCGCTTCGAGGCTCCGCGCGAGCCGCTGGCCCTGATCATCGCCCCCACCCGCGAGCTCGCCCTCCAGGTCAACCGGGAGCTGATCTGGCTCTACGGCCCGGCCGGCGCGCGGGTCGCCTCCTGTGTCGGTGGCATGGACGTGCGCCGCGAGCAGCGGGCGCTGGCCGATGGCTGCCATATCGTGGTCGGGACTCCTGGCCGCCTGCGCGACCACCTGGAGCGCGGCCGCCTCGACACCTCCAGGATGCGGGTCGTGGTGCTCGACGAGGCCGACGAGATGCTCGATCTCGGCTTCCGCGAGGATCTGGAATTCATCCTCGACGCCACTCCTGAGGAGCGCCGCACGCTGCTGTTCTCGGCCACCCTGCCGAAGAACATCGTCGCCCTGGCGCGGCGCTACCAGCGCGATGCCCACCGCATCGACACCCTGGTCGAGAACGAACCCCATGGCGACATCGAGTACCGAGCTCTCAGGATCGCGCCCAACGAGGTCGAGCACGCGGTCGTCAACGTGCTGCGCTTCTACGAGAGCCGCGGCGCCATGGTGTTCTGCCATACCCGCGAGGCCGTGCGGCACCTCCATGCGAGCCTGATCGAACGCGGCTTCGCGGCGGTCTCGATCTCGGGCGAGCTGACCCAGAACGAGCGCAGCAACGCCCTGCAGTCCCTGCGGGACGGGCGGGCCCGCGTCTGCGTCGCCACCGACGTGGCGGCCCGCGGCATCGACCTGCCGGATTTGGGCCTCGTGATCCATTTCGACCTGCCGAACGACCACGAGACGCTCCTGCACCGCAGCGGCCGCACGGGCCGGGCGGGCCGCAAGGGCGTCTGCGTGATGCTCGTGCCCTATACACGCCGCCGGAAGGCCGAACGGCTGATTGACATGGCTCGGGTCGACGTGACCTGGGCCGGTGCTCCCTCGGCCGATGAGATCCGCCTGAAGGACCGCGAGCGGCTCATGCAGGACCCGATCTTCGCCGAAGAAGCAACGGATGAGGATCTGAGCATGGCGCGCGCGCTTCTGGCCGAGCGGCCGGCCGAGGAGATCGCCAATGCCCTGGTGAAATTCCATCGCGCCCGCCTGCCGGCGCCGGAAGAAATCGTCGATGCGGGCACCGACCGTGAGCCGCGCCAGCGCAAGGACAAGCGCGAGCGGACCGAGGAACGCACCCGCGGCTTCAAGGATCGGGACCGCGGTTCGGAGGGCGGCTTCGAGCGGTCGTCCGAGGACATGGTGTGGTTCCGCATGAGCGTCGGGCGCCGCAACAACGCGGACCCCCGTTGGCTGCTGCCGATCATCTGCCGCCTCGGCCATGTGACGAAGAAAGAGATCGGCTCGATCAAGATCTTCGACCGGGAAACGAAGTTCGAGATCGTGAAATCCCAGGCCTCGAAATTCGCCTCCGCCGTGCGCAAGACCAATGACGAGGACATGCGCATCGAACCTGCTGATGCAGGTCCCGCTAAATCAGGTTTCAGCAAATCAGGCCCCGGCAAGCCGCGCGATGCGAAGCCCTGGAGCGGGCCGAAGGGCGATGGCCCGAAGAGCCATGGCCCCAAGGAGCGCAGCGCCCATCCTGACCGCAAGGGACCGCCGGCCGGCAAAGGTCCTAAGGATTTCAAGAAAAAGGACAAGAAGCGCTCATCCGAAAAGCGCTCCTGATCAACCAACAGGCCGGGGCATGAGCATGTCCCGGCCTGAATTGTTTCACCCTTCGGAGAGTTCTAATCCTCCAAGGCCTTATGGCGTTCGATAGCGAACCCTGCTCACAGGCAAACACCGCACAAGTCCCGCGAATCATATTTTTGCAATGCACCATGTCTATTGTGCATTGCAACATGTGCACCATATTGAGCGTTCATTTCAGATCCTATCTTACCCGGAAGGGCCAAACGATCATGCAACGCTTAGGTGATATGGTTCAGCAACTGGCGCGTTACCGACGCCAATGGGAAACGGCTACGAAAGCCTCCAGGGCAGCCGCGGCGGCTTTCGAAAGCTCGACCGTTCCAAGCCGCCTGACCGAAGTTGCAGGCTTCGGTTCCAATCCAGGCAATCTGCGCATGCTGACTTATGTGCCGGAAGCCGTCTCCTCCACCCCGGCCCTCGTGGTCGTTCTCCATGGCTGCACGCAGACGGCCGCCGGCTATGACCATGGCTCCGGCTGGTCGGCGCTGGCAGACCGCTATGGCTTCATTGTGCTCTATGCCGAGCAGCAGGAAGCGAACAACCCGAAGCGCTGCTTCAACTGGTTCCAGGCCGGCGATACGGATCGCGGCAGGGGCGAGGCCTACTCGATCCAGCAGATGGTGGAGCATGCCGTTACGCAGCATAGGGTCGATCGCAGCCGCGTCTTCGTCACCGGGCTCTCGGCCGGCGGTGCCATGACGGCGACCATGCTGGCAGCCTACCCGGATGTATTTGCTGCCGGTGCGATCATTGCCGGCCTTCCCTATCGCTGCGCCACCAGCGTCCCCGAGGCCTTTGAATGCATGTTCCAAGGCCAGACCCGTTCGGCGCAGGAATGGGGCAGCCTCGTGCGCAACGCGTCACCCCATCGGGGACCATGGCCCAAGGTCTCCGTCTGGCACGGCAGCGCCGACGCCACCGTGAAGCCGATGAACGCAGGCGAGATCATCAAGCAATGGACGGATGTCCATGGTCTCAAGCCGAGTCCCAACTTCAGCGAAACCGTCGACGGCTACCCGCGCCGCGTCTGGACCGATGCATCCGGTGACGACGTGATCGAGGAATATGTCATCACCGGCATGGCGCATGGCACCCCGGTGGCGGTCGACCGCGATGAGAACAGCTATGGTGCGGCTGGCCCCTTCCTTCTCGATGTGGGCATTTCATCGAGCTACCGGATCGCGGAGTTCTGGGGGCTGACGGAGCAGGCAGATGACATCACGCGAGTCCGCCCCGCTCCTGAACCCGTTCGGCACGCCCCACCCGCTGTGTTCACTGGCGAGCGGCCTGCCGCGGATGCGTGGGCGACACGAGGCACCACGCGCAAGCCGCGACAAGAAGTGCCGAGGCCAGGCGCGCCGCACATGGATGTGGGCTCGGTGATTACGAAAGCCCTCAGGGCCGCAGGTCTGATGAAGTAGGCCCGTTTGCATGGATGGATGAGCGAGGGCCGGACATTTGTTGGTGTCCGGCCCTTTCTACGCGTTCATGGCTTTCTTTCCTGGCTCAGCAGGTCTTCCTGCTTGCGCTTCTCGCCTGTTACGCAGTTCATGCTCGGCATGGTGGCCTGCGCCGGGATGGTGTGAGGGGCGGCATCGTCGACACTTGCCACCTCGCGCATGATCTTCGTGCGGATGACCATGGCGAACTGCTCGGGATCGTGCAGGGGCAGAACGAACGAGCCCGTGCCGCCGATCACGCATTCCTTGAAGTAGAGGTCCAGATCATGCAGCTCCGTGCTGCCTGAGGCTCGCCTGAACATGATCGGCAATCCATTGATGACAATACCGTCCGCAACGGCCTCATCGCGCGCGTATGTGACATGGCGGCCATCGTTGTTGGGCCCGTCCCCGGACACGTCGACCACACGACGGATCGGAGTTCCGCCCAGCTGCTCGAACAGCTTGCGGCTGTGATCGATGATGCCGGAAATCGATGTCATGCCGGCCTGGCGAACGGGCTGGAAGGAGAGATGATTGGCAAATGAAATCGCCTTCTCGGGACTGTCGATGATGGTCCACGGCACGAGAACGCGCTGATCCTTCACGCCCGACCATTCCACATAAGTCACGGCAATGCGGCCATTCAGGCCGTTTGCGATGGCCTCATGCACGAGAGACGACCGGAACGCTTCCACGAAACCTTCGCGTTGCAGGCCTTGCTCCTCGCCCTCCATGGACGAGGAGACATCGACCGCGATGACGAGCGCCACATCGAGTTCTGCTTCGGGAGTGATGGGGCCGGCCGCAAGGAGTTCGCCGGCCAGCAGAAAAAACGCGAGAGTACTCAGGAGCCTGTTCGCCATGACTACCTCCGTTCCCGGCTCGTGGTCCAAGGACCGTTGCCAAGGTTGCGCTTGGTCAACGCGCCAAGCAGGTGTTTGATGCGCGGGAACAATCATAAATCCTGTGACGGATTGATCAGGCCCGGCAGAAAATTTTGATCTTCTTTGCGAAAACTTGGGATGCAAAACCAAACAAAATCAATACGATAGATTAAAATTCCGGAACGTAACAAAATCCACTCTCTATACGCAGAGCAGACAGAAAACGGGGAGCTCACTAAGGTTCAGTTACGCTACGCAAGGGGCAGACAATGAAACCGGATATGGACCTGATCGGCGCTCTCACCAGCTTCTCCGTCGGCACACTCGACGGTCGGGATGCGATGATGGTGATCGAGCTCGCAACAACGCCTGAGGAATACGAGCAGGGCATTCGGCGGCAGATGCCGGTGGCCATGACCCCTGAGCATGCCCGCGAACTCGGCGAGGCTCTCCTTCTGGCGGCCAAGGCGGCTCAGATGGGTGAAGCCCCCAGCTACGCGATGAACTGATCCACGGGCTTCTCGGCGAAGCCGAGGTTCGTTACCGGCATGCCCGGTAAGACCCCATGTCGAAGTGGAAATGATCGTGGTGAGCCTCGTTGTAGTCGGGGCTGAGCACCACATCGAAAAAGCGGCAGGCCCCATCTCTCAGAGACCGTAGAAACGCCCTCTGGCGTGCATCGCCTTCGGCCCAATTGCCCTTCACCGTGATCTGCTGACCGTTCGCAAGAACGAAGCCTGCAAGATCGATGGCATTGGCGGTGGCATGCTCGCTGCGCCGCCCGCCGGTCCGGTGGTTGATGTTTCGGCACGCATAAGTACCGAAATGCGTGACCCCCACGACCTCCTGTCCGAGATGTTCCCGCGCGGCCGGGAGAAGAACATGCTGCTCGAACAGGGCCCAAGCCACCGTCAGCGGACAGGTGGCCGTGAAATTCCCGCTCAACCCAACCGAGGACCGCGAGACCTCAACGGCGTTCGACAGTCCGCAACCGTCCTGCGAGGCACGATCCGGCACGGGTTTATGCGAAACCGGTGATCCGTCCAGCACAGCGAGACACTGCTCTCCATTGCGCTCAAGGCGGGAGAGTTTCCAGCGGGTCAGCCAGCTGACATCATCCGCAATTCTCAACGGCACGAACGGATTGAGCTTGCTCGGAACTTCAAGAGCACCGCCCCAGATTAATCCAGACGCAACGGCAAGCCCGAGCACAAGGGCAAGGGCCAACCGAACAAGGATGACCCGGACGATGGTGGAGCGGCGCTGCAGTTGCGGGCGATCGTCATGCACCCTCCTGTTCTAGGGCTGGCCCCTTCAGGGTCCACATGAACGCTGCCCATAAAACGTCCGTCAGCGAAGCATCCAGGCAGCCCAATTCATGCGCCGCAGCATGAGGCAACAAAAAAGCAAGGCAGTTTCCTGCCTTGCTTGTGGAGAGACCTGGTGTGTTCTGCGGTCGAAGAGCCTCCTCTTCGACACATCAGATTCGCTCAGATGGAGTCCTTGAGGTCCTTGGCCGCGCGGAAGGCGATCTTCTTCGAGGCCTTGATCTTCACGGGTTCGCCGGTCTGCGGGTTGCGGCCCATGCGGGCGGCGCGCTTGCGCACCTGCAGGATGCCGAGGCCGGACAGGCGGATCTTGTCGCCCTTCTTCAGGCTCTTGGCGATCATCTCGACCACCTGGTTCAACATCTCGTTGGCCTGGCGCTTGGGAACCTCGTGCATCTCGGAGAGACGGTCGGCGATGTTGCGCAGCGTCAGGATCGGGGAAGCAGACGAGGCCGAGGCCTTCGCGGTCTTCTTCACCGCCACCTTCTTCGAAGTCTTGCTTGCAGCCTTCGTCGCAGCCGCTTTGCCGGCAGCCTTGGCGGGCGCCTTCGCGGTCTTCGACGTTGCCTTTGCTGCAGCCTTCGGCGCCGCAGCCTTCTTGGCCGGGGCCTTCTTGGAAACCTTGGTTGCAGTCTTGGCCATCAGGAACTCCTTGTTTTCGACGGTGAATGCATAAGACAGCATTTCCTCATTAGCGCGTTCAGCCAGGAATTAAAGTGGCAAAGTTGGTTTTACGCACAATAGTGGAGGGATACTTGCCCATATCTCGTCAAGACCTGCCTGTTTGCTGCCTTGCATGCATGGGGCCCAGGTGGTTTCGCGGACAGTCCCGCTCGACGTCGCATGAGCGCGGCAGAGGTTAAACTGACGCGAAAATCGTTTTCAGCCTGCTTGGCCCATCGGGCAACGATGAACGACATGATCTGCGTTGCTGGCGAGCCTAGCGAATGATTGCAATATTCGGATCGACAAAGACCCTTGCCCCATCATATTCCCTAGCGGGATAGAACAACGCCATGGTGAAAGCATGACACGGGTCGCCTGCATCGGGGAGTGCATGATCGAGCTTCGGGAGGAGGCGGACGGCAGGCTGTCCCGAAGCTTCGGCGGAGATACCCTTAACACGGCCGTCTATCTCGCCCGTCTCGGCTCATCGGTGGATTACGTCACGGCCCTCGGAGACGATAGCTGGAGCGACGAGCTGATGGACGCATGGAAGGCGGAGGGCGTAGGCACAAGCCGCGTGCTGCGCCTGGCGGGCCGCCTGCCCGGCCTCTACATCATTCAGACCGATGCCAAAGGGGAACGCCGGTTCTCCTACTGGCGCGAGACCGCGGCCGCCCGCCTGCTCTTTCAAGCCCCCGAAGCCCGCGCGATCATTGCCTCCCTCGTCAACGACGATCTCGTTTATTTGTCAGGGATCTCGCTGTCCCTCTACGGAGATGAGGGACGCGAGCGTCTGTTTGAAGCCCTTCATGAGGTGCGCACAGCCGGAAAGCGCGTGGCCTTCGACACCAATTTCCGGCCGCGTGGCTGGCCGGATCGGGTGATCGCGCAAAAAGCCTTCCGACGTGCCTTCGCCTGTGCCGACATCATTCTGGCCTCGACGGAAGATCTCGAGCTCTTGTTCGGAAGCGCTGGCGCAGATGAGGTGCTGGCCTTCGCGGATCGGGCGGAGATCGTCCTCAAGCATCCGGACCTGACATGCCGGGTCATGGCGCAGGGCAAGGAGATCGTCGTTGCGGGCAAGCCTGCGGACGATGTGGTCGACACGACAGCTGCCGGCGACAGCTTCGCGGCGGCCTACTTGCACACGCGCCTTCTGGGCAAGGACCCCGAGGCCGCCGCCCAGGCAGGCCACCGCCTCGCCGGCCAGGTGGTGCGCTATCGCGGCGCGATCATTCCCCGCGATGCCATGCCTCAGCTATAAGCCGCCCTGCATGAACATATCGCTCAAGGAGTTTCTCGGATGACCCAAGATCTGTCAGCTCTCGCTGAATCCCGCGACCGGCAGCTTGCCGACCTGCTCCGCTCCGGCCCCGTGGTTCCGGTCATCACCCTGGAGCGCGTGGAGGATGCGGTTCCTCTCGCCCGCGCCCTCGTGGCCGGCGGGCTGCGCCTTCTCGAGATCACCCTGCGCACGCCGGCGGCGGCCGATGCGGCAGCGGCCATCATCCGAGATGTGCCGGAAGCCATCGTGGGAATCGGCACAGTGTTGACGCCGAAAGACCTGGAACGGGCTCAGGCGCTCGGTGCTCGTTATGCCCTGAGCCCCGGCGCCACGCCGGATCTGCTCGCTGCCGCATCCCGAAGCGAGATGCCGTTCATCCCCGGCATTGCCACGGCGTCCGAACTGATGATGGCGCTGGCTCATGGCTTCCAGACCGTCAAGTTCTTCCCTGCTGTTGCAGCGGGAGGCATTCCTGCCCTGAAGGCTCTTGCAGGACCGTTCCCGCAGGCGCGCTTCTGCCCCACGGGCGGCATCGACGAGAAGAACCTCAAAGACTGGCTCGCCCTTCCCAATGTGGTGGCCATCGGCGGCTCATGGATCTGCTCAACTGCCGACATTCGCGCCCAGTCCTGGGATGAGATCACGGCGAAAGCCCAGAAGGCTGTTGCCTCAGCACGAGCGTGAGCTCCTTCCCTGACATTTGGTAGGATTGTCAGGCCCCTCCCCCGTGGCGATACTCACGCCTAAGGGGAGGACCAGACATGGCTCCGAGCATCTACGACACCGATCTCGACAAGAACCCGGCGAACTACCAGCCGCTGACACCCCTCAGCTTCCTGGAGCGTGCAGCCGGCGTGCATCCGGACAGGATCGCCGTCATCCATGGCCCGTTGAAGCGCAACTACCGTGACCTCTATGCGCGTGCACGGCGCTTGGCTTCGGCCCTGGCCCAGCGCGGCATCGGGCGGGGCGACACGGTGTCGGTGATGCTGCCGAACACGCCGGCAATGGTCGAATGCCACT
>JAJFBI010000749.1 GCA_020697385.1 Microvirga sp.
ATCTCTTCCGGCGTGTCGAGGCGAACGCCTCGCGGGGCGATCGTGATGCCGTCCCAGACGGGCTCCGCCGCATGGCACATGGAGCAGCGGGACTGGATCGCCAGGACAGCCTCGTCAAAGGAAGCCGTCACGACCTCAGGCGTCGCATCGGCCGGAGCCTCGGCCAGATTGGCATAGCCGGGCTTGCCGATGATCGAGAGCCAGATCGCGGCCCAGAGGCAGAGCGCAGCCAGGGCCCAGGTCCACCAGGGCGAGCCCTTGCCGGCATGCTGCGAGTTGAAGAAGTGCCGGATCGCCGCGCCGGCGATCACGATCAGCCCCACGATGGCGACCGAATAGGTGGATGACCATGCCAGCGGATAGTGGTTCGACAGCATCAGGAAGATGACGGGTAGCGTCAGATAGTTGTTGTGGGTTGACCGGAGCTTCGCTTCCTTGCCGAGCTTCGGGTCGGGAGTCCCGCCGGCCAGGAGGGTTGCCACCACCTTCTTCTGGTTCGGGATGATGACGAAGAAAACGCTCGCCGACATCCAGGTGGCGATCATCGCGCCGGTGTGCAGAAAGGCCGCGCGTCCGTTGAAGACCTGGGTGAAGGCAAGCGCCGCCAGGAGGATGTACGCGAAGAGCACCACACCCAGCAGGAGGCCGTTCCGCCCAAGCGGGGAGCGGCACAGACCCTCGTAGACGAACCAGCTCAAGCCGATCCCGCCGATGCCGATGGCGGCGGCCTGCCAAGCGCTGAGGGCACGCACCGCCGGGTCGATGGTGTAGAGATCGGCCTGGAGATAATAAACCCAGACGATGAGAAAGAAACCGCTGATCCAGGTGGAATAGCTCTCCCACTTGAACCAAGTCAGCTCCTTCGGAAGTTCGGGCGGCGCAACGAGGTACTTGCGCATGTTGTAGAACCCGCCGCCATGCACCTGCCAGGCCTCACCGCCGACGCCTTCCGCGAGGCCCTCCCGCTTCTTCAGGCTGAGGTCCAGGTGGATGAAGTAGAAGGACGAGCCGATCCAGGCGATGGCCGTGATCACATGGACCCAGCGGATGATCTGGCTGATCCATTCATTGATTTGCGGGTCGATCATGCAGCTGCTTGAATGATGAAGGAATGCTTAGCCTAGGGCGGCGGTCGGGATTGCGATAGGCCGGGTCGGCAGCTTTTTCAACAGGAACCCTTTCTGAGAAATCCTGCCTTTCCGCAACGGGATCAACGGATGCGGCTTGACGCGCAACGCTCAGGCCCGAAAGAGTTCCAGAATCGATCCGTCCCCTTCTCCATCCGCGAGGTTTCATGGGCCGCCTGTCCACCCACGTTCTGGATACCGTCAACGGCAAGCCCGCGCGTGGCGTCGCCATCGAGCTGTTCGCCATCGAGGGCGAGGGGCGCCGCTCCGTCCTGCGCACTGTCACCAATGCGGATGGGCGCACGGATGCGCCGCTTATGATCGGTGAGGCCTTCCGCATCGGAACCTACGAGCTCGTCTTCGAAATCGGGGCTTATTTCAAGGCGCTCGGGTCCGCCATGGCCGATCCGCCGTTCCTCGATTTCGTGCCGATCCGCTTCACCATCGCCGAGCCCGACGGGCATTACCACGTTCCGCTCCTCGCCTCCCCCTGGAGCTATTCCACCTATCGAGGAAGCTGACCATGCCGACCTCCTACCCCCGCGACCTCGTCGGCTATGGCCGCAACCCGCCGCATCCGCGCTGGCCGAACGGAGCCCGCGTCTGCGTGCAGTTCGTGATCAACTACGAGGAGGGCGGCGAGAACAACATCCTCCACGGGGATCGCGCCTCAGAGGCCTTCCTGTCGGAGATCGTCGGCGCTCAAGCCTGGCCCGGCCAGCGGCACATGAGCATGGAGTCGATCTACGAGTATGGCTCCCGCGCCGGCTTCTGGCGCCTGTGGCGCATGTTCACGGAACGCGGCATGCCGGTCACGGTCTACGGCGTTGCCACGGCCCTGATGCGCAATCCTGAGGCGGTCGCCGCCATGAAGGAAGCCGGCTGGGAGATCGCGAGCCATGGACTCAAGTGGATCGACTACCGGGACTTCTCTTCGGAGGAGGAGCGGGCGCATATGAAGGAGGCGATCCGCATCCACACCGAGGTGACGGGTGAGCGCCCGCTCGGCTGGTAATGAGCTGCCCTATTGGGAGCAGTACGGCGACAGGCAGCAGCTCATCGTGCCTTATACGCTCGATGCCAACGACATGCGCTTTGCAACCCCGCAGGGCTTCAATGCGGGCGACCAGTTCTTCGCCTATCTGAAGGACTCGTTCGATAGGCTCTACGCCGAGGGCGAGACTGCGCCGAAAATGCTCTCAGTCGGGCTCCATTGCCGACTCGTCGGCCGTCCCGGGCGGGCAGCGGCATTGGCGCGTTTCCTGGACTATGTCGCATCCCATGAGGATGTCTGGGTGGCTCGTCGCATCGATATCGCACGCCACTGGCTCCGGCAGCACCGCCCGGCAGGCCTGAAGCCCAGCACCATGAACCGTGCGCTCTTCGTGGAGGCCTTCGGCGACATCTTCGAGCACTCGCCCTGGATCGCCGAACGCGCTTTTGACGCCGGCCTCACCACCGGGCAGGATACGGCCGAGGGGCTTCATGCCGCCATGGTGCATGTGCTCTCGGGGGCAAGCCACGGGCAGAAGCTGGCGCTGATCAACGCCCATCCCGATCTTGCCGGGCGCCTGAAGCTCGCCGATCTCACGGCCGATTCCCGCAACGAGCAATCCTCTGCAGGGCTCACCAGCCTGACGGAGGAGGAGCGCGACCGCTTCCTGGCCCTCAACGACCTCTACAAGGAGAAATTCGGCTTCCCGTTCATCATGGCGGTCAAGGGGCGCTCCAAGGACGAGATCCTCACGGCCTTCGAGGAGCGGCTCGAACATGACCCGGAGCAGGAGTTCGCAACGGCCATCGTGCAGATCGAGCTGATCGCGCTTCTGCGGCTCAAGGATCGGCTGCCCTCGCTGGCAGATGTTTTCTCGAGCCTCGCCTAAAGCGGAACCGTTCGGGCCCCTGCGCGTCATCGTCTCAGCTTGGCTGTCTAGAGCTGAGCACAGTGAGAGGAGGACGACATGGGTCTGTTCAAGTTCATCAAGGAGGCCGGAGCGAAGATCTTCGGCGGAAGTGCGGCTGCCGCCACCCCGGAGAAGCTGCAGCAGGAGGTCCAGGGACACGGCTTCGATGCGAGCAAGCTCGGGATCCAGGTCGAGGGCGACAAGGTAAAGCTGTCCGGTCAGGCTATGACCCAGGAAGAGGCCGAGAAGATCATCCTGTCCCTCGGCAACACCTACGGGGTCGCCGAGGTCGATACATCGGGTCTGCAGGTTCAGCAGCCTTCGGCCGAGTCCACCATGTACACGGTCCAGAAGGGCGACACCCTCTGGGAGATCGCCGAGAAGCACTATGGCAAGGGCAAGGGCGCGAAATATACGGAGATCGTCAAAGCCAATTCGCCCCCGGTCAAGGATCCCGACATGATCCAGCCGGGCTGGGTGCTTCGCATCCCCCCTCTTGCCTGAGATTGGCCTGATTGCGCTCCTCCCTGCGATGCCGGTATGAGACATCGAACGCAGGGAGGAGTTATTCATGAGCGAAGCGCCGCAAGTCATCAATCTCGACCGCAAGGCCATCAAACAGGGACTCCAGGAAGGCGCCTTCGTCCTGGTCGATGTCCGTGAGCCGCATGAGTTCGCCGCCGGACATATTCCAGGCGCCGTGTCCCATCCGCTGTCGGTGTTCGACCCTGCAACTCTGCCCGCGGGCAAGCGAATCGTCTTTTCCTGCGCGGCAGGTGTCCGGTCCGTCCGGGCCATCGAGTTCGCTCAGGCGGCAGGCCGTGACATCCGCGAGCACTACCAGGGCGGGTTCAAGGACTGGGCTACGGCAGGCGAACCGGTGGAGTAAGTCTAATACCCCGAGTGATCACATAGATGTGTTCTAAAGTAGAGTGCTCAAGCTTGCGGAGTTGTGCGCTAATGTCGCCCCGCCGAGGGCGGTTCGTAGGAAAACCGTCCGTCGTGCCCACGAGGGAACCACATAGATGAAGCGTACAATGTTCGTCGCCAGCCTTCTGGCGCTCGGAGTGACCGCCGCCATTGCCCAGAGCAATGTGGTCGAGCAGCGTCAGGCTCTGATGAAGGAAATGGGCGCGCAAACCCGGCCCATCGGCGCCATGATGCGCGGCCAGGAGCCTTTCGACCTTGCCAAGGTCCAGGCTGGCTTGAAGGTGTTCGCCGAGAACCCCAAGAAGTTCGTCGCTCTCTTCCCGGAAAGCTCGAAGAACGCGGAGAAGACAGAGGCTCTGCCGACCATCTGGGAGAACAAGGCCAAGTTCGAGTCGCTCGGCAACAAGATGAGCCAGGA
>JAJFBI010000098.1 GCA_020697385.1 Microvirga sp.
GGCGAGTGCGCCGCCGAGCCGGGCCTGCAGATCCGTGAGCACCTTCGGCAAGGCTGGATCCACAGCAACCGCGTCGGGACGCTCGACGATATCGACGAGGGTCCCGTCGAAATCGAGAAAGAGGGCATAATCCTCGTTTGTCTTGGTCATTGCCTTGTATCCTGCAGAAGCGTCACGCATTGGCCGCTGCCTGCCTGCGTCCCCTGGCGATCAGCTGTCTGATCCGCTGCTGCTTGCGCAGGCGCGACGCCGCAAGCAGCATCTGCCCGGCCCAGCGATAGACATTGCGCTCCTTGACCTGATCGCGCATCAGCCGCATGCGCTCGCGCTGCTCGGGTTCGGGCATGGTCAGCGCGCGGTTGATGGCCTGGCCCATGGCATGGGCATTGTAGGGATTGACGATCAGCGCCTCCGACAATTCGCGCGAGGCACCGGCGAAGGCCGAGAGAATGAGCACGCCCTGCTCGTCGTCGCGGGCGGCCACGAACTCCTTGGCCACGAGATTCATGCCGTCATGGAGGCTCGACACGATGCAGAGATCCGCCGCGCGGAAGAGTTCGAACACCTCGTCGGGCTCGTGGTGGCGGATCAGAAGCCTGATGGGCTGGTATCCCTCGCTGCCGTGGCGCTCGTTGATGTCGCGGGCGAGGGCCTCTGCCTCCTCCTGAAGCAGGCGGTAATTGGCAAGCTTGCTCCGCGTCGGCGCCGCAACCTGCACGAAGGTGAAGTTGCCTCTCCATTCCGGATGCTCGCCGATGAGCGCATCGATGGCTTGCATGCGGTCGAGAATGCCCTTGGTGTAATCGAACCGCTCGATGCCCACGCCGATGCGCATGTCCGGCGACAACCCCAAGCGCTCGCGCACAATGCGGCGGCATTCCTCCACGGGCTTCTGGCCTTCCATGGCGGTCGGGGGCCATTCGATGGAGATCGGATAGGGGCGGATCAAGGTTTCCTCGCCGCCGAAGAACACCGAATCCTTCTCCCGGTCGATGCGGCTTTCCACGAAGGAATCCACCGAGTCGAGGAAGTTGTTGCAGTGCGCCTGGGTGTGGAAGCCGAGGATCGACGAGCCCAGCAGCCCATCCACGATCTCCTCGCGCCAGGGGCAGATTCCGAAGGTCTCGGCATTGGGCCAGGGGATATGCCAGAAGGTCACGATGGTGGCCTTGGGCAGCCGGTCGCGGATCATGCGCGGCAGCAGGGCGAAATGGTAGTCCTGCACCAGGATGATCGGATCCTCGCGCTTGGCCTCGGCCACGATCGCTTCGGCGAATTTCTCGTTCACCGAGCGGTAGAGCTGCCAGTCGGATTCGCGGAAGATCGGCCGCACGAAGGCGATGTGACAGAGGGGCCAGAGGCCTTCGTTGGCGGCGCCGTAATAGTAGCCGTCCTGCTCCTCTTCCGAGAGCCAGACCCGGCGCAGGGTGTAGGATGGGTGATTCGGCGGGACGGGCACCCGGTCGCTGGCGTCGACCACGTCCCGATCCGCCGTGCCGCTGCCATGGGCGACCCAGGTGCCACCGCAGGCGCGCACCACCGGCTCCAGGGCCGACACGAGGCCGCTTGCAGGAATCTGCAGCGTGATCTCCCCTGCCTCGGTGCGATTGTGGATATAGGGCTCGCGGTTCGACACCACGATGACCTCGGAGCCGGACAATTCGTTGGCGAGGGCCGCCCTCAAGGTATCCGGGCTCCAATCCGTATGGGCGGCGTCGATGGTCCGCCGGGAGGATTCCAGCTCCTGGAGAACGTCGCGGATTTCCTTGCCGAGAGGGATGATGTTCTCCTCCACGGCCGGCTGGGCATTGCCCGCGCGGGCGCTCTCCAGCGCCTGCCGGATGGAGGCGAGCCATCGCCGCATGATGAGGGCCGCGATCATGGCGGCAAGCGCCGCCGCCCCGAAGGCGACGCCGGCAAGGGCCAGGAAGAGATAGTTCCTCGCCTCCCCGCCTCGCTCGTCGGCATAGCTCAGATCGTGCAGGACGACGAGGTGGCCTGAGCGTCCGCCCGCATTCAGGGGAAAGGAGCTGACCAGGACGTTGTGATCCTGGTTCCTGACGGTGGAGAAGCTCTCCGCATCGGAACGGGCCGCCTCCGCGCAGGAGAAGGACTTGGGCATGTTGACTGTGGGGAAGCGCAGCTCCTGTCCGTCGCAATAGCCGATGGCCAACACGCGCTCGTCGGAAGCGATTCGTTCGAACAGGCCTGCCACCTGCTGGGCATCGTTGCGGGCGAGAAGCCCCGTGACCTGGTCGCGGACGGAGTTGAACACCAGGCGGGAGCGCAGCTCGACGTCGCGGCGCGACCATTGTTCCACGAAGGATGTCGCAAAGGGCAGCACGGCCAGGATGACGATGGCCGCCACGAGCAATGCGATGCCGCCAAAGCGGAAGATGATCCTCAAAACACTCAGTTCCTCAAGAAGCCAGCACCATCATCGAAGGGAAGGCCGGGCCTCGGGGCGAGCCTTCGACATGCGCCTTCGATGGAGAGCCACGGGATGCGGCCTTCGCCCCTGTTTATGGGCTCTCGGGCGGAACTTTCCAGACTTGGGTGGGGCTTGGGCCGGGCTCCGCCTGGACTTCCAACAAAAAGCGCGGCCGGACTGAGGGTCCGGCCGCGCTTTGTTTTCAAGGCGATTTGGATGATCAGTGCTCGCGGAAGGCGCGGGTGATCTGCTCCTGCATCGGTTTGAAGAAATACTGCAGCGGGGTGCGCTCGTTCACCTCGACGAAGACTTCCGCCTGCATGCCTGCAATGAGGTGCACGTTCTTGAGCTTCTTGATCTCATCCTGCGGCAGGTCGACCCGGATCGTATAGAAGGTCATGCCGGTCTGCTGGTCCTTGGACACGTCCGCCGAGATCCGGCTGACCTTGCCGTGCAGTTCCGGGGTGTTGCGGGCATTGGAGGCATGGACGCGCACCGTTGCCTTCTGGCCGATCTTCACCTGATCGATCTCGTTCGGCAGAACCCGGGCTTCGAGCTCCAGCTTGTCGTTGACGGGAACGATGTTCATCACCGGCTCGGCGGGCGAGATCACGCCCCCGATCGTGTGAACGTTGAGCTGGTGAACGAAGCCGTCGCTCGGCGCACGGATGTCGATGCGCTTGAGCTGGTCCTCGGCGGCCACGCGGCGCTCGGTGTATTCCGCGACCTTGCCCTGGATCTCGCGCAGTTCTTGCACAGCCTCGGCCAGCATCTGCTCGTCGATCTGGATGATCTGGAACTCGGTTTCCGCGATGCGGCTCTCGGCCTGGGCCACGGCAGCGATGAGCTGGCCGCGCTGGCCTTCGATGCTGGCGGCGTCACGCTCCAGAGCGTTGAGGCGGGTGATCGGAACCAGGTTCTTCTGGTAGAGATCCCGCACGCCCTTCAGCTCGTCGACGATCAGCTCGGCTTCACGGGTCTTAGCGTTCTGCTGCGCCTTCAATCCCACGATTTCGTCCCGGGACTGGGTGATGCGCTTCCTGAGCTGATCCTTCTGCGCATCCCGCGAGGCGCGGCGCGCCGTGAACAAGGTCTTCTCGGACGACATGATCTTCTGAACCGCCGGGTCGTTGAGGCGGTTGGCGAACTCGACCGGCATCACGATTTCGGACGCGCTGTCGCGCTCCGCCTCCAGGCGGGCCTGACGTCCCAGATACTCGTCGAGCTGCTTGGCGACGACCTGCAGGTTGGCGCGGGTCATCGTCTCGTCGAGGCGGACCAGAAGATCGCCTTGGGCGACACGGTCGCCCTCCTTGACCTTCAGCTCGCCGACGATGCCGCCGGTGGAGTGCTGGACCTTCTTGACGCTGGTATCGACCACGAACTGACCGCCGGCCATGACGGCGCCGGACAGGGTCGAGGTCGCCGCCCACAGGCCGATCGTGCCGCCGAACAGGGCGATCATGGCGATGCCGCCGATGGTGGACTGGCGCAGGATCCGCTGGTGGGCGGAGGGCTTCTTCTCGGGAGCTTGAATGACCAACATTTAACCAACCTCTCGCAGGTTAGCAGCCTGGGCGGCCGGCGCCTGCTGCGGGCGCACCGGTGCCGGCGCCGCATTGCGTTTCATGACGGATTGCAGAACCTCGTCCCGCGGACCCACGGCCTTGATCCGGCCTTCTTCCATGATGGCCACCTGATCGACCTGACCGAGAGCGGCCGGACGGTGCGTGATGACCACCACGATGCCGCCGCGCTTGCGCACAGCCAGGATCGCCTGGTTCAGGGCCTCGTCGCCGGCGCCGTCGAGGCTGGCATTCGGCTCGTCGAGCACCACCAGGAACGGATTGCCGTAGAGGGCACGGGCAAGCGCCACGCGCTGACGCTGGCCACCGGAAAGCGACGCACCGCCCTCGCCGATGCGGGTGTCGTAGCCGTCGGGCAGGTTGAGGATGAGCTCATGGGCGCCAGCCGTCTGCGCCGCCGCGATGACGTCGTCCGGCTTGGCATCGGGCTGGAAGCGGGCGATGTTCTCGGCGACGGTGCCCTCGAACAGTTCCACGTCCTGCGGCAGGTAGCCGATGTTGCGGCCGAGAGGATCGGCCTCCCACTGGTCGAGTGCGGCGCCGTCCAGGCGGATCTCGCCGCGTAGGGTCGGCCACACACCGACGAGAGCACGGGCAAGGGTCGACTTGCCGGAGGCGCTAGGACCGATGAGGCCAAGGCCCTGGCCGGCCTGGAGTTGGAGAGTGGCGGCCTGCACGATGGGCAGGGAGGCACCCGGCGCACCCACGTAAACCTCTTCCACCGACAGGCTTGCCTTCGGAGCCGGCAGCGGCATGCGCTGACCCTGGGCCGGCACGATCGACATGATGTGCGCGAGGCGGCGATAGGCCTGGCGGGAGGCGGTGAAGCCCTTCCAGTGCGCCACGGCGATTTCGATAGGCGCGAGGGCACGGGACATCAGGATCGAGCCGGCGATCATCAGACCGCCCGACATCTCGCCCTTGATCACGTAATAGGCGCCCAGACCCAGAACGGCCGACTGCAGGACCATGCGGAACACCTTGGCGAAGGCGCTGATGCCGGCAGACGATTCACTGGCCATCAGGCCGTCATTGACGTGGCGCACATGCACCTCGTCGTAACGCTTGGCCAGGAAGCCCAGCATGCCGTTGGCGCGGATCGACTCGGCGTTGCGGCGGCTGGTTTCGGCAATCGCATGCCGCTCGGCGCCGCTCTTGGTCACCTCGTAGGACGGGCCCTTGCTCTTGGCGTCCGTGTAGATCGTCAGGCCGATGATGATGACGCCGCCCACCACCGACATGACGCCGATGCCCGGATGGATCATGAAGCAGCCGATGAGGAAGATCGGCATGAAGGGCATGTCGAACAGGGCCGTGGGACCCAGGCTGGAGAGGAAGCCGCGGATCGTGTCGAGGTCGCGGATCGGCTGCATGCTCTCGGCCTGCTTGGCCCCCTTCAGCGGCATCGTGGCCACAAGGTCGAAGACGCGGTGCGACAGGAGTTCGTCGAAGCGGGCGCCGATGCGCGCCAGCATCCGGCTGCGCAGCATGTCGAGGCCGCCGGAGAGCGCAAAGGCTGCGAGCGTGATCAGAGAGAGACCGATCAGGGTTGGGATGCTCTGGCTCGACAGCACCCGGTCATAGACCTGGAGCATGTAAATGGAACCCGTCAGGGCCAGAAGGTTGACCACCGCCGAAAAGACGGCAACCCCCGTGAAGGAGGGAAGGCAGGATTTCAGAGCGTCCTGAACCTCTGTGCTTTCTTCCCGATTTCTCGATGCCTGCTTCATGTCTTCTTTCCATCAGCGCACGCGTGACCGGCGCCAGCTTGATTGCAATGCCGCTCCGCAAGGTTATTACCTAGCACAGCGGTGGCCATTTGGCGATGGCAGCCATTTTCGGGGTTTTTGGCCCCACAAGAGTATCTCTTCATAGTTAGGCCTGGCGGCCCATGTTGGCAGTACTCTTATGGGTATTGAAATGCCCCTAAGGTGTCGCTTTCCGTTACGCCACCTGTTGTAACCCTATTATATGTAACTATGTCAATAAAAAGTTCTTAGTAAATGTATGCTGGTGTGCGCAAAGTTACCTTCCCTCTTTGTTTATAGGGGACTGCCAATGCGGACAAAATCTTAACCATAACGCTTTGGTAAACATTCGTGGTTAACCGTCTGTGACCTGCAAATGAGGTCGCAATATGGACAACAACAGACGTCTTCAGGACCGCAGCCAAGCCAAGGCAGAGACCGGCACAGCGTCCGAAAGCGCCGTCCGGACCGACTCCCCGGCAAGCGCAGCTCTCGCCGAGGCCATCAAGAGCGCCCGTGAGAGCGCCAAGCTTACGCTCCCGATTCCCGAGGCTAAGGCGGCAGACTCTGCCGGCCGCTCTCCCGGCGCGTTCCGGCTTGTCTTCCAGGCAGCCATTGCCCTTCTGCTGGTCGGCGCTGGCTGGTCCGCCTCCTACCTGGGAACGCTTGCCAACCGTGGCGCGATCGAGAAGCTCGAAGCGGAGACCGCCCGCAGCCAGGAGATCCTGGCTCGCCTGAGCAGCGACCTCGCATCCCTCAAGAACACGGCTGCGGCCTTCAAGGAGATCGAGCACACCGCGTCCACCGCGACGAAGTCGGACCAGGCGAAGCTCGCCGACAAGGTCGAGCGGCTCGCGATCAGCCTCCAGGATCCCACCAAGAAGCTCTCGTCGCTCGAGGGCCGGCTGGACAAGATGGAAAGCCAGATCATGACCACCCTGGCCGCCCTGAGCACGAAGTCCGCCGCGACAGCTGCGCCTCCCGCGTCGGCTGCCCCTCCGGCACCGCCGGTCGCTGAGGCGGCAGCGCGCGAAGAGGCGCCCGCGCCGAAGCCGTCGAAGAACGAGCCCGTGGACGGCTGGGTGCTGCGCGAGGTTTACAAAGGCGCGGCGCTCGTCGAAAGCCGCAACCGCCGCCTGTACGAGGTCATGCCGGGCGGCATTCTTCCTGGCGTCGGCAAGGTCGAGGCCATCGAGCGCCGCGGCGCCCGCTGGGTCGTGCTCACCGATAAGGGCTTCATCGGCACCTATCGGTAAACGTCAGCCACCAAGCCCCGCAGACTGTAGACGAGCCCCGCGAAGATCGCGAGGCTCGCCACGTAAAGAAAGACGAACCAGAGCAGGCGCTTCCCGCGCCGCTCTTCAGACCGATGCGCATCGTCCCGCATCAGTGATATCCGTAGCCGCCGCCCGAGATCTCTTCCGCCACCTTGCCGCGGAAGACCCAATAGGCATAAGCCGTATAGGCGAAGGTGATCGGCAGCACGATGGCGAAGCCCACGAGCGCGAAGAGCTGCGAATTGACCGTGTTGGACGTATCCCAGATCGTGAGGTTCGGTGGCACGTTGTAGGGAAAGAGGCTGACGCCCAGGCCCAGATAGCCGAGCAGGAACAGGCCGATCGTCAGGAAGAACGGGCGGTAGTGACGCCCCTCCTCCAGATCGCGGAAGAGCCGGTAGGCCACATAGGCCGTGACCAGGGGAATCGGCGCCAGGAAGGCGATGTTGGGCCAAGTGAACCAGCGCGTCTCGATCTGGCGGCCGAGGAACGGCACCCACAGCGACACCGCTGCCATGGCCACGATGGTGAGCAGGAGGAAGCGCACGGCCATGCGCCGCGCCCAGATCTCCAACTCGCCCGTCGTCTTCATCACGCACCAGGTGGCGCCCAGAAGGGCATAGCCGAAGATCAGGCTGATGCCGGTAAGAACACTGAAAGGCGTGAGGAAGTCGAAGGTGCCGCCGGTGAACTGACGCCCGTCATTGGCGAAGCCCTGCACGAAGGCGCCGAGCACCATACCCTGGAAGAAGGTCGCCAGCAGGGAGCCGAAGAAGAAGGCGTTGTCCCACAGAAATTTCGAACGATCCGCCTTGAAGCGGAACTCGAACGCCACGCCGCGGAAGATCAGCGCGATCAGCATGAGGATGATCGGCACGTAGAGCGCCGGCATCAGAACCGCATAGGCCACATGGAACACGGCGAAGAGCCCGCCGCCGCCGAGGATGAGCCAGGTCTCGTTGCCGTCCCAGATGGGCGCGACGGAAAACATCATGCGGTCGCGCCAGTTCTCGTTGTGAGCAGCCTTGAACAGGATGCCGACACCGAGATCGAAGCCGTCGACGATCACGTACATGGCCACCGCCACGGCGATGAGACCCGACCAGATCAGCGGCAGCCAGAAGGCCAGCCCTTCGTACTCCGTGCCAAAACCGAACATGGTGCCGTCTCCTATCGCGCAGGCAGGGCTTTGTGGCCGGGACGTCCCTCAATGCCTTCGTCTGGCACGGAGAACGGGCGCTTCGGCTTCTTGCCGAGATCATCGCCACGGATGTCCTC
>JAJFBI010000099.1 GCA_020697385.1 Microvirga sp.
CCTGCGGCAACGCTGTCTGCACATCGGCGTGCTGGTCGAGCGGGGCGCCCTCGGCGTCATCCTGCTCGATCAGTTCCCCGATCCCGGCCAACTGACCACCCGGAAGCGGCATCGGACGGCCGGCATCAGCCTCGGCGAGCGGCGCGGACGGCGGGGTCGAGCCGAGCGGACGGGGCGCGCCGGGGGCGCTCGGCGCCTCCGACGGGTCGAACACGTCGCTGCGGCGCTGGGGCTGCGACTGGGCCGGTGCAGGCTGTGACGGGGCAGGCCGCGAAGGCGTCGTGGTGGATGGTGCCGGAGCAGGCCTGGAGCCGCTGCCGCCACGTCCCTCCTGGAAGCGGAACTCAACATCCTCCTGGAACTTGCGCAGCTGTTCCTTCAGCTGGCGGTTCTCATACTGGAGCTGCTCCATCTGGCCGGAAATCTGCCGGAACTGGCTCTCAAGCCGGTTCAGGCGCACGATCGCGTCGGCCGCATCCTGCGCGGCAACGGGACTGGCAAGAGCGAGAGCAAAGGCGAAAAAGACGAACAGGCGTCGGAACATGCTGGAAATACCGTAAGGATCCTCGACAGAGGGGCCGATAACACAAAAGCGCCGCCACGGCGAGAATGTGGCGGCGCTCTGCGATTTCACGAGGGATTGAGCCCTATGAGGCCTTATGCCCCGGCGCCGTTGCCGAGCACCGTCACTGCGCGCCGGTTCTGCGACCAGCAGGAGATGTCGTTGCAGACCGCCACCGGGCGCTCCTTGCCGTAGGACACGGTGCGGAAGCGATTGCCCGGGATGCCGCGGGAGATCAGGTAGTCGCGCACGACCTGGGAACGGCGGGCGGAGAGCGAGAAGTTGTACTCGCGGGTACCTCGCTCATCCGCATGGCCTTCAAGGATGAAGGTGTATTGCGGGTAGCGCTGCAGCCACTGGGCCTGCTTGTCGAGGGTGGCCACCGCCGTGGGGGTCAGGTCCGTCGAGTCGGTCTCGAAGAACACACGGTCGCCCACGTTGACGACGAAGTCCTGGGCGCTGCCCGGGGTGGCGGCGCCACCGGCCCCGAAGCCACCGGCTCCCCCAGCCATGTCATCTTTGTTGGACGAACACGCCGCCGCCCCGAGGGCGAGGACGAGGGCAGCGGCGAATTTGACGGCGCGCAACGTCATCATGGGCAATACTCCTTACACATACGTTTGCCGAACGTTGTGTCTTTCATATCGGGAGGATGGTTAAGGGAGGGTTCCGTCAACCTTGAGGAGCGGCTTCGGATTAAGGTGAATTATGGCCAAGTTGTGGAAGTTGGGCTCATGGTAAATGAACTGTGAATGAATTCCGGAGGCCTGTGCCATATCTAACGGCTAGGCAAGACACGCGAAGCTAGACTGCTGCCGTTTGCCCGTCTCAAGCGTTGAGAGGTCATGAACATCGTGACGACCCCGCCCGGCGCCCTCGACCAACCCTACCGCAAGGCTCTCGACGACCTGCGCCTGGAGCGGGCTTTCGCGCGCATCGCCGACAGCGACCTGCGGCACGGCAATGCGGTGGCGCTGCTCAAGGACTCGCGGGAGAACTATCCGGCTTGGCTCGCGGCGATCCGCTCGGCGAAAGCCGTCATCCATTTCGAGAACTTCATCGTCGCCGACGACGAAACCGGCGGTGAATTCGCCGATGCCCTGATCGAGCGGGCGCTCGCCGGCGTGCGGGTGCGCGTGCTCTACGACTGGCTCGGCTCGTCCATGCGTGCCCTTCCCCCTTATTGGCGGCGGCTGCGCGAGGCCGGGGTGGAGGCCAAGGTCTTCAACCCGCCCCGGCTGACGGATCCGTTCTGGATCCGCCGCAACCACCGCAAGCTGATCACCGTCGATGGGCGCATCGGCTTCGTCTCGGGGCTCTGCATCTCCGACAACTGGGTCGGCAAGAACGGCCATGAGCCCTGGCGCGACACGGGGATCTCAGTGGAAGGACCGCTGGTCGCGGATCTCGACGCCGCCTTTGCCGAGACCTGGGTTCTTGCCGGCATGCGGGCAATCCCGAAATCCGAGCTGCCCCATGCCGACCTGATCCCGCATGCCGGCTCCATGGCGGCCCGGCTCATCAGCGGCGAGCCCGGCATGTTCCGCACCTACCGGGTCGACCAGTTCATCGCCGCCACCGCGCAGCGCAACCTCTGGCTCACCGACGCCTATTTCGTCGCCACCACCTCCTACGTACAGGCGCTGGGCGAGGCCGCCCGCGATGGCGTCGACGTACGCATCCTCGTGCCCGGATCGAGCGACGTTCCCGCGCTCCAGCCGGTGGTTCGAGCGGGCTATCGCTCGCTGGTCGAGGCCGGGGTCCGTGTCTTCGAATGGAACGGCACCATGCTCCACGCTAAGACCGCCGTGGCGGACGGACGCTGGGCCCGGGTGGGCTCCACCAACCTCAACCTGGCGAGCTGGGCCACCAACTGGGAGCTTGACGTGGTGGTCGAGGATACTGGCTTCGCCGAAGCCATGGAAGCGATGTACCTGGAGGATCTCGCCAATGCGACGGAGATCGTTCCTGGCTCGCAGTCCCGCCGCCGTCAGGCGAGGAACATGCGCTCCCGCCGCGGCCACCGCTACACCAAAGGCGGCGTGCGCAGGCTGGCCGCCGGCGCCCTGGCGCTGTCGAGTGCCGTAGGCAGGGCAGTCGGGTCCGGATCGCGCTCGCTTACAGCCACGGAAGCCAGCAGCATCGCCATCATCGGCTCCGCACTCCTGGCCGTCGCTGCTTTGATCACGTTCTTCCCGGTCCTCATCATCTCGCCGGTGGTGATCGCCCTCGTGTGGCTCGGCCTCGCGCTGCTCATCCGAGCGTTCCGTCTCAAGCGGCGCGTACGCCTGCGCCGCCGCAAGCTCGCGCTGAGACGGAAGCTCGCCCGCAGCCGGGAGGGCGAAGCTTCATCCGGGGAATAGAGGGAAACCGGCCGCCAAGCTTGGCGTTGTCGCAGGGAGGGGCAGACGCATTCTCTTCCAAGGAGACTCCTATGGCTTCAGGCACCTCCGGCACTACCGACTCCCTCAACCGCGTTCAGGCCATGAGTTCGCTCCTGGCGCAGAACTGGTGGGCCGTGGCCCTGCGCGGGGTCTTCGCCATCATCTTCGCGCTCATCGCCTTCTTCTCTCCGGGCGCGACGCTCTTGTCCCTCGTCTGGGTATTCGCAGCCTACATGCTGGTGGACGGGCTGTTCGGCATCGTGTCCGGAATCAGGGCCGCGTCCAACAACCAGCGCTGGGGCCTGCTGGTCCTGGAGGGCATCCTCAACATCCTGGTCGGCGTCATCGCCTTCATCATGCCGGGGCTGACGGTTCTGTTCTTCGTCACCCTGATGGCCGTGTGGTCGCTGATCACGGGCGTTCTGATGATTGTCGCCGCCTTCAAGCTCAACCCCGAATACGGCCGCGGCTGGCTCATCTTCAGCGGCATCGTGTCGGTGCTGTTCGGCATCGCGCTCCTGATCGCTCCGCTCGTCGGCGCCGTGGTGCTGACCTGGTGGCTCGGGGCCTACGCGCTCGTCTTCGGCATCGGCCTTCTGGTGCTCGCTTTCAAGCTCCGGCGGTGGAAAGACGACAGCACGGGCAGCGTCGGTACGCTGAGGGCTTGAACGAAAAAGGGGCGCCCGAGGCGCCCCTTTGGATTGTCACAGGTCCCCTTTACCGCGACTCGCTCAGCAGCGGCGACCAGGTCGGGTCGGACGCGAAGGACGGAGTCGGGACGGGCTGCTCCACGCGGCCGGTGATGTCGACCATGTAGAGCTTGCCGCCGGCCTGTCCGCCGGGATCGCGGAAGAACAGGATGTACTGGCCGTTGGGCGCCCAGGTCGGGCTCTCGTTGTGGAAGCCTTCCGTGAGGATGCGCTCGCCCGAGCCGTCGGGCTTCATGATGCCGATGGCAAAGCCCCCGGCGCGCTGCTTGGTGAAGGCGATGTAATCGCCCCGCGGCGACCAAGCCGGCTGCGAGTAGGAGCCGTCGCCGAAGGAGATGCGGCGCTGGTCAGAGCCGTCCACGTTCATCACGTAGATCTGCTGCTTGCCGCCGCGGTCGCTCTCGAACACGATCTGCTTGCCGTCCGGCGAGAAGGACGGCGAGGTGTCGATGGCGGGCGTCGAGGTCAGGCGCGTGGTGGCCTGCGAGCCCAGGTTCATCATGAAGATGTTGGCGTTGCCACCCTGCTGCAGGCTCATGACGATGCGGCTGCCTTCGGGTCCGAAGCGCGGCGAGGAGGCCATGTCGGGGAAGTTGCCGAGCACCTGGCGCGAGCCGGTCTCGAGATTGATCACCTGCACGCGCGGCTGCTGGCCCTCGACCTGGGACATGTAGGTGATGTCCTGCGTGGCGGGCGAGTAGCGCGGCGCCACCACCGAGGTGTCCCCTTGAGTCAGGTAGCGCACATTGGCGCCGTCCTGGTCCATGATGGCGAGGCGCTTGCGGCGATTCTCCTTCGGGCCCGATTCATCGACGAACACCATGCGCGTGTCGAAGAAGCCGCCGAAGCCCGTGATCTTGGTGTAGACCGCATCCGAGATGATGTGGCCGACGCGGCGCCAGAAATTCGCGTCCGTCACGTATTGCTGGCCGGTGAGCTGCTGGCCGGTCTCGATGTCCCACAGGCGGAACTCGGCGCGAAGCCGTCCCGACGGATCGCGCGAAATGCGGCCGGTCACGAGCGCCTGCGCGCCCGCCATCTTCCAGGCGTCGAAACGCGGCGCGGCATCGAACGACGGACGCTCCGGGAAGCGCGCCTTGTCGAGCGGCGCGAAATAGCCGGAGCGCTGCAGGTTGTTGCTGATGATGCCCGACACGCGCTGACCCATGTCGCCTTCGCCGGAGAAATCGGCAACGGCGATGGGCATGGGCTGGAACTGCCCGCCTGGTCCGACGCGGAACGAAAGCTGCGCCTGGGCTGAAGGGGCGAGCGCCGCCATCGGCAGGACGACGGCCAGCGCGACGAGAAGACGGGAGACGAAACGAATGATCATGGGATGCGATCTCAAGCTTGAAGGGCTTTAAGAGAGAGGAGGATCGAACTGGACGTTCAGGATCTTCCAGTCCGCGTAATACGGAACGAATTTTGCCGGGATCTCGAACTGCCGGCACTTGCGGATGGCCCTGACAGCCGCGTCCGCAACCGCGCGATCGGTCGATGAACTTCCGGCCTGCAGGACTCGTGGTTCAGTGGTGAGCGAACCGTCCTGGTTTAAGCGGATGTCGAGGATCGGCGCCGTAACCTGACCACCCGAGGCCGCGATCGGTGCGCTGTAGCAGCGTTCGATCTGTGACACGAGAATGCCGATAAGGGCGTCCCGCAGGCTGGGCGAGAGCTTCGCGGCCGATCCCGTCGCGGTGCCGAGCGAGGCGGTCTTCTGCACCTCCGCGCCGGTCGCGCCAGTGGACTGGCTCTTGTCTTTGTTGTCCAGGAACTGCTTCAGGTCGCCCATGTCGAGCTTCTTGGCGAGCTGGGCTTCCTTGCGCGCCTTGGCTTCGGCCTCTTCCTTGGCTTTCGCTTCTGCGATCTTCTTCGCCTCGGCTTCAGCCTTTGCCTTCGCGTCGGCCTCGGCCTTCGCCTTGGCTTTCGCTTCGGCAACCTTCTTGGCTTCGGCATCCGCCTTGGCCTTGGCTTCCGCTTCAGCCTTTGCCTGGGCTTCGGCCTCGATCTTCGCCTGCTCGGCGGCCTTCGCCTTCTCGATAGCCTCTGCTTCGGCCTTCTCGATCAGCTTCTTCTCTTCCAGGGCCTTGGCCTCGGCGGCTTTGTCTTCCTGCGAGCGGGTGGGTGGCGCGGGCGGCGGAGGCTGGGCGGCCACCGGCTCTTCCTTGTCGGCAACCTTCATCTCGGCCGGACGCTTCGGCGGTGCCGGCGCATCGCGCTTGTCCTCGCCGGGATCCTTCAACTCGGTCTTGTCGGCGACGCGCTCGGCGCGGGGCTTGGGCTGCGGTGCCTTGGCGTTGATCTCGCCCTTGGTGATCTGGGAAAGCTGGGCATCGGTGATGACCTCGACCGGGATGCCTTCCTGCGCTTCGGGAAATTCGGCGACAGAAGACAGGCCGATCATGGCAGCCGTCAGCAGCGCCGCATGCGCGACGCCCGAGACCCAGAATCCCGGCTCAGAAGTGCTGAATTTCAGCTTCAACGCCACGTGTGTTTGCCCCTTGCTCTCAATCGTCTCAGCGCTGGTCGACCTCGGTCACGAGGGCGACGCGTTTGTAGCCGGCCGTGGTCACGATCGACATCACCTGGGCGACGCGCCCGTAATCCACCTTCTTGTCGCCGCGCACGAAGATCCGCTCGTCAAAGCCCGTCTTCGACACTTCCGCGAGCTTGCCGACGATGGCTTCGTCCGTCAGCTCCGCCTCGCCGAGGAAGACCTGCCCGTTGGCCTTGATCGACAGGGTCACCGGCGTTGCGTCCGAATTCAGCGGCGCGGCCTTGGTCTGCGGCAGATCGAGCGGCACGCCCGCCGTCATCATGGGGGCTGCCACCATGAAGATGATGAGCAGCACGAGCATAACGTCGATGAACGGCGTCATGTTGATCTCGTTGATCACACCCGACTGCCGGGAGCGCCTGCGGCGACGTCCGCCTCCTGCCGATCCTGCCATCATGGCCATACCGGATCCTCCTTAAGCCGCGTTGGCCGGAGGCCGGCCCGCATGGCCGATGCGCTCGTCCACCTGACGGGACAGGATGGCCGAGAACTCATCGGCGAAACCCTCGAGCCGCGACTGCAGCTTGCCCACTTCCGAGTTCAGCTTGTTGTAGGCCAGCACCGCCGGAATGGCCGCGAACAGGCCGATGGCGGTAGCGAACAGCGCTTCAGCGATGCCGGGAGCCACGACCGCAAGGCTCGTGTTCTTGGAGGCGGCAATCGACGTGAAGGAATTCATGATGCCCACCACCGTGCCGAAGAGGCCGATATAGGGGCCGGCGGACCCGATGGAGGCCAGCACCGTCAGGCGGGCGTTGAGCCGCTCCACCTCGCGCTGGATGGTCACGTCGAGCACCTTGTCGATGCGTTGCGGCAGGGTCTGGAACGAGCGGCCCGAGCCTTCGAAGGAGCGCTTCCACTCGCGCATGGCGGCGACGAACACGGAAGCCAGGCCCGTGGCCGGGCGGCCCTGGAGATTGCGGTAGAGTTCCTCCAGGGACTGGCCGGACCAGAACACGTCCTCGAACCGGTCCATGGCGCGCTTGGTGCGGCTGTAGAGCAGCGTCTTGTCGACGATGATGGCCCAGCACCAGACCGAGGCCGCCAGCAGGCCGATCATCACGAGCTTGACGATGAAATGGGCCTGCCAGAACAGGCCAAAGAAGGACAGGTCGTGGGCCACAGGAGCGGCCTGGGCCACATCAGCCGGATTCATGAATCTCGTCCTCGCTCTTCGAGCAGCCTTGGGGCAACCCACCGCAGATTGGTTCTAGGAAAATCTGTTTCTTTATCACCGCTCGTTCGCCCCCGAATCTGTCGAAAATAAGGGCAGCCGGCGGATGAGCCTCAGATCGTCCCGGACCGTCACCTGTTAGGCACAGAGTAAGGTTAAGGTCTGGTTTAAGTGCGGCCGCTACAGGGCGGAATCACTTGAAATTGATATGAAATCTTGGCTGATATGCTTTTGAGGCAGGGCTGCTGTGACACCTGCCCATAGGGCAGGATCATGGGCTTACCGGCTCGTGTTCAAAGCGGCCCGCAGCTCATCCGGGATCCGCACGGCCCGCCCGCCGCGAACTGCCGCGACCATGACGTCGGCCGTCACCAGCACCTCGCCGCCGCGCCGGACCTCCTGGGCGAGGGTCATCGAGGCGCCGCGCATTTCCTTGGGACGGGTCACGATGGTGAGCACGTCGTCCATGACGGCGCCGCCGAGGAAATCGATGTTCATCTTGCGGACCACGAAGGCGAGGCCATCCATGCTCGCGTGAAGGTCGGATTGCGCCACCTCGACCGCCCGCAGCAGCTCCGTGCGCCCGCGCTCCATGAAGCGGAGGTAGCTTGCGTGATAGACCCGGGCCGAGAAATCCGTGTCCTCGTAGTAGACGCGGATGGGCAGGATATGGGCGCCGTCCTGCATGAATCCGGAGAGGTGGGAGCCAACCATCCCCCCTTGGTCCCGCCGCTCACTCATCCGCATCCCCGCCGAACAGCCCGAACTGCGCCGCCGTCTCGCGGGTGGGCTCGGGGATGCCGAGGTGCTTGAAGGCGTGGGGGGTCAGCACGCGGCCGCGCGGGGTGCGCTGTACGAAGCCCTTCTGGATGAGATACGGCTCGATGATGTCCTCGATGGCATCGCGCGGCTCGGAGAGG
>JAJFBI010000100.1 GCA_020697385.1 Microvirga sp.
GGCACGAGCAAGAGCAAGGCCGACTACCTGGCCGACTTCTCCGGCCGGAGCAGAGACAAGATCGACCTGAGCGCCATCGATGCCAATACGAAGAAGGGCGGCGACCAGAAGTTCTCCTTCATCGGCACCAAGGCGTTCAGCAAGGCCGGTGAGGTGCGCTACGAGAAGGAGAAGGGCTACACCTACGTGTACCTGAACACCGACAGCGACAAGTCGGCGGAAGGCGTGCTCAAGATCAAGGGCGCCATGGATCTCAGCAAAGGCTGGTTCGTCCTCTGACCCACGCGCAAAAGCAAAAAGCCCCTGGTCTTAGCGGACCAGGGGCTTTCTTTTTGCTGGTTGCTTTAAAGACGCGCCTAATGCCGAAACGCCGGCTCCCCCAGCGTCTCAGCCGATAGCCAATCGACCACGCCGGCCAGGGCATCCCGGTTCGACAGGCCCCGGCCGATCGCCTCGGTGTAGAGCGTCAGCTGCTGGTCGGCGCTGGTGCCGCGGGCGACGATCCAGCGAGCGAGATCGAGCTCGCGCTGGCAGCCCAGTTCCTTGGCATCCTCGGCCACGAGGTCCAGGGTTTCCTCGAGGAGTTCGCGGACCGGCTTGGCCGTGCGGGTCTTCTCGTCGACGAAGCTGCCGTGGATGCCGTAGCGCTGGGCCCGCCAGCCGTTCTCGTCATTGATGGCGCGCGAGGCACCGGTTTGGCCGGCATTGAGATTTGTATCGAGGCTGAGATGGCGCACGAGGCAGCGATAGAGGGCCGCGATCGCAATGGTGTCGTCCACCCGCGTGCAGCTGTCGGCCACGCGCAGCTCCAGGGTCGGATGCTTCAGCGACGGTCGGATCACCCACCAGACATAGCTGGAATTCTCGATGGCGCGGGCGGCCACCAGCGTGTCGATGTAGCGCTGATAGTCCTTCTCGTTCTCGAACAGGTCGGGCAAGCCCGTGCGCGGCAGCTCGCGATAGGCGGCGAGCCGATAGCCGAGAAGGCCCGTCCGCTGCGCCTGCCAGAAGGGCGAGGAGGTGGAGAGCGCCAGAAGCAGCGGCAGGTACGGCTGGATCCGATTCATGATGTCCACGCGCATGCCGAGATCCGGCACCTCCACATGGACATGCATGCCGCACAGCACGTTGCGGCTCCCGAGCATCTGCAGGTCGTGCATGACCTTGCCGTAACGCGGCTGGGCCGTGGGGCGCACACGCGACCACACGGCGAGCGGATGGGTGCCGGAGGCCATGATGGACAGGTTGAAGTCGCGGGCCACAGCCCCGACCGAGGTTCTCAGGTCGACCAGCTGCGCGCGGGCGTCAGCCAGTTCCAGGGAAGGCTTGGTGGCGATCTCGATCTGCGGCTCCAGCATCTCGGGCTGGATATCGCCCGAAACCCGGTCCCGGCAGGCGGCAAAGAACTCCCCGATCTTGCCCTTGGCGATATCCCGTCTGGGGGCATCGTTGACGAAGTACTCTTCTTCGATGCCGAACTTGAAATCCCAGCTCATTTCCTCGTGTCCTCTAATTATTATGCAGAAATGATCTCTTGCGTGTGCGAACCGGCCTGCGGCAAACGCCCAAACTCCGGTTCATTAGGGCCGGAATGGGGCGAGGCGGCGTAAAACTGCTAAGCTTTTGAGGCTAGTGGCAGATCGGCTTGAGCCGTCGTCGGACGATGAGATCAGTTCCAATCGCCGAGCACGGACTGGACGATTGCCAGTGCGGCCACAGCGGCTGTGTCGGCACGCAGGATTCGGGGTCCCAACGATACGCAAACACATTTTTCGCGGGCAGCGACAAGCGCTCTCTCCTGATCGGTGAACCCTCCTTCGGGCCCCACGATAACAACCAGACCAGCTTGATTGTTCCCAAGCTTGGCCAGAGCCTCGACGGGGTTCGAAACAGGTGCATCCTCGTCGCAGAAAATCACCAGGCGCTCGCTCTCCAAGCCTTTGAGAAAGCGCTCTAAATTCTCTTCCTCGCGCACCTCGGGAATCGCCAGGATGCCGCATTGCTCGGCCGCCTCGATGGCGTTGCTGCGCATCCGGTCCAGGTTGACCCGGGAGCTCTGGGTCCGTTGCGTCAGGACGGGCTGGAGAACGCCCGCTCCCATTTCCACGGCCTTCTGGACCATGTAGTCGAGACGGGCGTGCTTGAGAGGCGCGAAGGCATAGATGATGTCGGGCGCCGGGTTTTGTTCGCGGGTCTGTTCCACGCAGACGAGGTCGGCGGCCTTGCGGCCTTCCACCGAAACCTCGGCACGCCACTCCCCGTCCCGCCCGTTGAAGGTCAGGACGGAATCGTTAGCCTTCAGGCGCAGGACGTTGAGCAGGTAGTTGGCCTGGCCCCGGTCGAGCTCGATCCTCGCCCCGACCTGGAGGCGGGCGTCGACGAAGAGGCGGGGGGCGTTGAAATCGTATTCGGCCATGACAACCTTGCGCTGAGGAGCCCTTGCTGTATCAATTTCCTTCGCCCCCAGGGAGAGGGGCGGCCGCTTTGGTCACGAGAAATTCAGGTGCGGGATGGCACAGCTTGAGGGCGAGGCGACCATTCGCCTCTTGGCCTTGTGGCCCTTAACCTGATAACAGAGCGCAGGCATGCGAGACGTCGCGGGCCTTTTCGAGGGAATTTTGGGCATGACGCATATTCGTTCGCATCTTCTGGCTGCGTTTGCCGTTGCCGGCTTCTTCATGAGCGCCCCCGCCTCCGCACAGTCGAGCGCCTGTCAGGAAGGGCAGAAGATCCTGCAGGAGCGCCAAGGCCTCATTCAGCAGATCAACAAGCTGACCGAAGGCGGCAAGAAGAAGCAGATCGACCCGCGTGCCGCCTGCTCCATCTTCACCAAGCTCGTGGCGAATGGCAACGCCGGCGAGAAGTGGATGACCGAGAACAAGGATTGGTGCCAGATCCCCGATCAGGTGGTCGAGGGCTTCGCCAAGGACAACAAGCAGAGCCAGACTATCAAGGGCAATGCCTGCCAGGCCGCGGCCAAGATGGCCGAGGCGGAAAAGCGCGCCAAGCAGCAGGCCCAGAAAGCCCAGCAGGGCGGCATGGCCGGCAAGATGGGCGGCGGCCTGACCGGCACCCTGTCGGTCCCGAAGGGCGCGCTCTGATCTGACTCCTTAGCCGCTATGGAGCACCCTGCCGCGCCTTCCCTGCCCGATGCCGTCAGGGGCCATTGGGCCGAACGGTGGGCGCCATCGTCGCTCAAGCCCTACCTGCGCCTTGCCCGGATTGAGCGCCCCATCGGCTGGTGGCTGCTGCTCCTGCCGTGCTGGTGGTCGGCGGCGCTGGCAGCTCTCAACGCCGGTCAATCCTGGCCTGATCCAATCCACTGCGGGCTCTTCCTGATCGGGGCCGTGGCCATGCGTGGGGCAGGCTGCACCTACAACGACATCGTCGACCGGGATCTCGACACCAAGGTCGAGCGGACCCGTCAGCGTCCCCTCCCCTCGGGACAGGTTACGCTCAAGGGGGCGCTGGCGTTTCTCGCCCTCCAGGGCCTCGTCGGCCTCCTCGTCCTGCTCCAGTTCAACGGCTTCGCCATCGCCACGGGCTTCGCCTCGCTCGGCATCGTCGCCCTCTATCCCTTCATGAAGCGCTTCTTCTGGATGCCGCAGATCGTGCTGGGCCTCGCCTTCGCCTGGGGCGCCCTGATGGGCTGGGCGGTCGCTTTCGGCTCCCTGGGCTGGGCTCCGATCCTTCTCTATCTCGGCAGCATCGCCTGGGTGGTGGGCTATGACACCATCTATGCCCTGCAGGACATCGAGGATGACGAGGTGGTCGGGATCAAGTCCTCCGCCCGGTTCTTCGGCGAGCAGGTGAAGCAGGGCGTCGGCATCTGCTACGCTCTCACCGTGATCTTCATCGCCGCCGCCTTCGCGCAGGCTGGAGCGGGGCTCGTCTCATTCGGAGGCTTAGGCCTATTCGCCCTCCACCTGGGCTGGCAAGTCGCACGCATCGACCGGAACGATGGAGCCGGCGCACTGCGGCTCTTCCGGTCGAACCGGGATGCGGGCCTGATCCTGTTCGCGGCCATGACCCTGGATTGCCTGATCTAGATCGGTCCGGAAAGATCCCGGAATGGCGCGGTGAGATATGGTATCTCCTGCCGGGACTTCCCATCTCAGGCTCAATGTTGCTCCCTTCACCCGTTTCCCTGTCGTCCCTCGCTCCGGCCGTGCGCGAAGCCGCCCGCCGTGCGGGAGATCTCGCCGCACCCTACTTCCGCGCCGGCGCGCAGACCGCCGCCAGGTTGTGGTACAAGGGCGGGAGCTCTCCGGTCACTGAGGCTGACATCGCCCTCGATACCTACCTGAAGGGCCAGCTCTCCGAATTGCTTCCTGAAGCCGGTTGGCTGTCCGAGGAAACCGCCGACGACCCGGCGCGGCTCGGGCGAAGCTATGTGTGGGTTGTCGATCCCATCGACGGCACCCGGGCCTTCGCCTCGGGCCATCCGGACTGGGCGATTTCCATTGCCCTGGTGCGCGAAGGCAAACCTGTTCTCGGGATCCTGCATGCCCCGATCCACAACCGTCTCTATGAGGCACGGCTCGGCGAAGGGGCCTGGAGCAATGGCGTGAGGCTGCGGCTGCCGGAGGTGGAAACCTTCTCAGGCGCGGCCAGGGTGGCAGGTCCCAAGCCCCTCGTCGACCGGCTTGAGCGACAGATCAAGCCAATCGAGCGCCTGCCCAAGGTTCCTTCGCTGGCCCTCAGGCTCGCACGCGTGGCGGACGGCTCCATCGACGTCGGCCTCGTCTCGGCTCATGCTCAGGACTGGGATATCGCCGCCGCGGACCTCATCCTGCAGGAGGCGGGAGGCCGGCTGACGGATCTTGACGGTTCGACCCCGGTCTATAACAGGCCCATCCCCTCCCACGATGAGATGATTGCCGTTGCGTCACGGTTGCATCCTCGTGCTATTGGAGCCATGAGAGCCTGAAACACCATCGGCTCCGTGAAGCCTCAATCGTTACAACCCTCGTCAGAAGAGCCCTATCACCATGACCGACACGCCTGGCAAGCAGCTCCTGCATTTGGTTTTCGGCGGCGAGCTTACCAGCCTCGAATCCAACGAGTTCAAGGATTTGACCAACCTCGACATCGTCGGGGTTTTCCCGAACTACGCCTCGGCGCATGCGGCCTGGAAAGCCAAGGCACAGGCGACCGTGGACAATGCGCAGATGCGCTACTTCATCGTGCACCTTCACCGTCTGCTGGATCCGCAGCAGGGCTGACCCGAGCACGATGGGTCTCGTCAAGCGCATCACCCGCTCCCGTGCGGTGCAGGAAGCCATGGGCTTTCTTGTAGCGGGCTATCTCAAGCTCGTGCAGCGCACGAACCGGTTCCTCATGGAGCCGGCGGATGCCTATGACCGGATCGAGATGCCCGTGATCGCCGCCATGTGGCACGGGCAGCATTTCATGATCCACTTCGCCAAGCGGCCGCAGGATCGGGCAGCGAGCCTTGTCTCCCGCTCGGGCGACGGCGAGTTCAACGCCATCGCCCTGCGTCACCTCGGGGTCCGGGCGATCCGTGGCTCGGGCGCGCGCGGCCGCGACATCCGCAAGAAGGGCGGTGCCCAGGCCCTGCGCGCCATGCTGCGCGCCTTGAGCGACGGCGAGATGGTGGTGATGACGGCCGACATCCCGAAGATTTCCCGCGTGTGCGGCTTAGGGATCGTCACCTTGTCGCAGCTGTCCGGGCGGCCGATCGTGCCGGTCGCCGTGGTCACGAGCCGCCGCATCGATTTTAAAAGCTGGGACCGGGCCAGCATCGGCTTGCCCTTCGGCCGGGGCGCAATCGTGCTGGGTGAGCCTATCTCAGTGCCGAGAGATGCGGACGAGCCCGCGCTGGAGCGCCTGAGGCAAAGTGTCGAGCGTGAGCTGGACCAGGTGCACGAGCGCGCCTATGCACTGGTCGGATCAAGAGATCCGGGGGCCAAGGCCAGCTCCATGCTTGCGGAAGGCTCTCGGGCATGAGGCTGCCGTTCGCCTTTAAGACCTACCGGACCGTCGTGTCCATCCTGGAGCCCGCCGTGCTCGGCCTCCTCTATTGGCGCCAGCGCAAGGGCCGCGAAGACAAGACACGGCTCGGCGAGCGCCAGGGACATCCCAGCAGGCAACGGCCCAAGGGCCATCTGATCTGGGTTCATGGCGCCAGCATCGGCGAGACCCTGTCCCTCCTGCCGGTCGTGGAGCGGATGACGCAGCGCGGACTTGCGGTCCTGGTGACGTCGGGCACCAAGACCTCGGCCGCCCTGATCGCCCGGCGGCTGCCGCCGGGCGCCGTGCATCAATTTGTGCCGCTCGACGTGCCACGTTATATAAGACGTTTCCTGAAGCACTGGCAGCCGGACTTGGCCCTCATCGCTGAATCGGAAATCTGGCCCAATACGATCATGGCGCTCTCGGAGCGGGAGATCCCGCTCGTCATGGTTAATGGCCGCATGTCGGATCGGTCGTACCAGCGCTGGCAGAAGATGCCCGGCATCATCCGGGGTCTGCTGGAACGCTTCGCCCTCTGCCTGACCCAGACTGCCGAGGATGCGGAGCGGCTGGCGCGGCTCGGCGCCCCGCGCGTGGTCGTGACAGGCAACATCAAGTTCGATGCAGCCCCGCCGCCGGCCGATCCGCGCGTGGTGGCGCAGCTCTCGGGCCTGATCGCGGGACGGCCGGTGTGGCTTGCCGCCAGCACCCATCAGGGTGAGGAAAGCGCCATCATCGCGGTTCATCGCGCCCTGGCGAAACGTCACCCCCATCTCCTGACCATCATTGCTCCCCGCCATCCTCACCGGGGGCCTGAAGTTGCCGCGCTGGCGGGCCAGGCAGGCCTGCGGGCCGGGCGCCGCTCTCAAGGCATGCACCCCGACCGGGCCACGGACGTCTATGTGATCGACACGGTGGGCGAGATGGGGCTGTTCTACCGGCTCTCCCCCATTGTGCTCATGGGCGGAACCCTTGTGCCGGTCGGCGGACACAACCCCATCGAACCGGCCAAGCTCGGTGGCGCCATTCTGCACGGTCCCCATGTCCATGCGGCCGTCGAAATCTACGAGGCACTCGACCGATCCCGCGGGGCCCTGCTGGTAAAGGACAGTAGCAGCCTGGCGCGGGCGGTGAGCGAAATGCTCGGCAACGCCGCCCTGACCCGGGACATGGCCCGGGCCGCCGGAGACGCCGTGCAGGCGCTGGGCGGCGCCGTGGACCGCACCATGCAATCCGTCGAGCCCTTCATCGTGCAGGCCAAGCTCGGAGCCCGCCGCTGATGCGCGCTCCGCGCTTCTGGTGGCAACCCTCTCCTTCGCTGCGGGCGAACCTGCTGCGCCCGGCCGGCCTGGCTTATGGTTCCGTTGCGGCAATCCGGATGAAGCGGCGCGGCGAGCAGGCGGAGCTACCCGTCATCTGCATCGGCAACTTTACGGCAGGTGGAGCCGGCAAGACGCCGACCGCCATTGCGGTTGCCACAATCCTGGATATGGCAGGCGAGAATCCGGCCTTTCTCTCCCGGGGCTATGGCGGCCGTCTCGCGGGTCCCGTGAGGGTTCAGCCGCAGCACGGGGCGGCCGATATCGGCGACGAGCCTGTTCTTCTGTCCCGCACCGCCCGAACCATCGTGTCCCGCTCCCGCCCGGCCGGCGCGCGGCTCGCCTACGAGATCGGCGCCACGGTGGTCATCATGGACGATGGGCTTCAGAACCCATCGCTAGTCAAGGATTGTGCCATCGCTGTGGTCGACGGCGCCACGGGGATCGGCAACGGCTTGCCCCTGCCGGCCGGGCCGCTGCGGGCACCCATGGGGGCTCAATGGCCTATGGTCGACGCCGTTCTGGTGATCGGAGACGGTGATCCGGGACGACAGGTCGCCCTGGAGGCGGACGAGCACGGCAAGCGCGTTTTCACCGCATCGCTGGAACCGGCGCCGGAAGCGGTCACGGCGCTCAAGGGCCGGAGGATCATGGCCTTTGCCGGCATCGGGCGGCCGGAGAAGTTCTTCGACACCCTCCACGCCTGCGGCGCCCTCGTGGACGTGACCCATGCCTTTCCCGACCATCATCCCTTCAAGCCGGAGGAACTGGCAGCGTTGCGACAGGAAGCCGAGTCGCGCGGGCTCCTGCCTGTGACAACGGAGAAGGATCTCGTGCGGATTGCCAATGCCTCGGCCTTGTGGCCGGAGCTGATGGCATTGCCGGTGCGGCTCCGGATCGAGAATGAGACGGGCCTGCGCAATCTGCTCATGCGGCGCATCAACGAGCGGCGCCTGCGCGTCGCCTGAAGCGCTCGCCTGTTACCT
>JAJFBI010000101.1 GCA_020697385.1 Microvirga sp.
CTATACGGTGAGCGCCTTGAGGTCCGCTCCCGATCAATAATGACGTGAGGCTGCTCTCTCAATCCTGAGGCATCCTGTCTATTTGAAGACGGGCCTCGCATGACACGAAGAAAGCGGCACCGGTTGCCCGGTGCCGCTTCACAGCTGATAAGGCAGGTTGACTTTAGATGACGAGGAAGTCGGCCGCTGAGAGCTTGGCGAGGTTGTCGATTTCAGCGAACTTGATCGCCGCCATCGAGCCTGAGCCGTCCGCATCGTAGGAGAGGGCGCCGGTCTTGTCGTTGTAGATGATGCGATCGTTGGAATCCAACGCCTTCGTGCCGACCACGAAGCTGCTCGCCGACAGCTTGCCCCACTTGAGCTTGGTGAATGCGGAGTCGTTGAGGCGGATCGTATCGTCGGTCCCATTGAAGTCGAGGATTACATCCACGTTCTTGCTGCCGGGCTTGGTGTCGAAGGTGAACGAGTCCTTGCCCGCACCGCCGCTCAGCACGTCCGAACCGTTCTTGGCCCAGATCATGTCATTGCCGCTCTTGCCGTCGATCCGGTCGTTCCCGGACGTGCCCGTCAGGCGGTCGGCGCCGCTGGTGCCGGACAGCGTCTTGGTGGTCGTCGGATAAGAGGTCGTGGGTTCACTCGGCTGCGTCGGGGCCGGTGTCGGCTCGGACGGCTTGGCGGGCTCGGTAGGCTGAGTCGGCGTGGGAATCGGCTCGGCAGGCTTCGCGGGTTCGCTCGGCTGCGTCGGAGCCGTCACGGTGCCGTTGTGGTTGAAGTTCAGATCATAGAAGGAGGTCTGGCCGTAGCCGGAACCATTGGACTCGTTCGCGCCGAGATAGGCGCCTGCCTTGAAGTAGAACTTGTCCGACTGCCACACGCTGTTGATCTTGCTGACGGACTTGTAAATCTGCCCATCGGCGAAGACCGTCACCTCGAGCGTGTCGCCCTTGGCATTGATCGTGTAGGAAAAGCGCTCGTCCAGCGATACACTCGGCTGCTGACCGGATGCGTTCACGAAGTAGAACTTCGTCTCGCTGTTGTTGGAGCCGGCCTGATCGTTGGCGAAGTAGAGCTTGCCGTTTTCCCAGTAGAGTCGAACCAGCTCATCGTCCTGGCCGTGGATCTGGCCGACGATGATGCGGCCGCCCATGCCGTCGCGGATGGGAGCGGAATCGACCTCAAGGGTGGCGCTCATGAAGCCGCCGGTCTTGAGGTCCCATGCGGCATTCGCTGTGCCGTTCATCTCGCGCAACTCGGAGCGGGCATAGGACGAACCGCTGGTGGTGGCGCCATCGACCGGAGCCACGAAGGTCATTGCACCGTCGGCGGCAGTAAAGAAGTACTTGGAATGTTGGTAGGTGGAGAGGCTCTTCACCTCCATGGCATTGCCGCTGAAGCCGCCATTGGAATCGACAGGAAGGGTGATCTTCCAATTGGACAAGTTAAAGTTGCCGCCAGGTGCGACTGAAGGATTCAAAGCCATATTGTCTGCCCCAAAATGAAGTGAGCCTCTTTTCGAGGTCTCTGAATAATTTTTACGCGGTTCTAGAGAGAGTTTATTGCGGTTACGCAGGAAGAAAACGCTGAAAATTCATAGATACAAGTGAGCACTTCTCGCGTTGCTCATAACATTTCGGATTTCAGAATCGATGTCTTGTCATCCGTTACGGCTGTTCTGTAAGCCGAATAAGGCAACATCGTGGCGAGATGTTTGTTTTTCTTCCAGAACTCCGCAGCACAATGACCTTGGAAGAAGGCTGGGCGTTGGGACGACATTCTTGAAGACGAGGGTCTCATCCGGCCTGTTTTCCCAGTCGGCAACCTAAAGAAAGAGCGCCTTCTAAGATGGCGCTCTAGGAGGGCCGCTTTCGCGACCGGGAGGGAGGACCGTGCCAGTCAGGCACTTATGAAAGCTGCGCCTGAAAGGTAAATGGGTGGTTACGCAACGGAATGAATTGCGCCAAATCTCTCGATGGGCACGGCTGATCCCGGCCGTTTCAATGCAGCACGAGCAGCCAACCCACTAGAGCCAGAGGAGCGACGATGCCGAGGACGAATGAAACAGCACTGTAAGCCATGAAAGCCTCCTGTTTCCCAAAGGTAAATCAGGGCTCACCCAGTGGCCGTGCGCTGCAGCACGTCTATCGCTCAGGGATCAATCCTCAGGCTTCGTATCAGCTGGCAGAATGGTTGATGGCGAGGTGACGTCTGTTTTGTTTGCTGCATCGGCCGCATTGCTGCGCGCCTTGCGCTTCCGGCCGAGCCATTTGTAGAGCATCCAGCCCAAGCCCGAGCTGATGGCGGCAACAACGACCAGACCGGAACTCGGGTAATCCCGAAAATTGACGCGTCTTGCGGGGTCAAGCTCGTCCAGTTCCTCGTCGGTCTGCTGATTAGTCTCGGGCATGAATGCGCCTCGTCAGGAATGCTCCACATATAGGCCGCACAAGCCGGCTGTCCATCGCTGGCTGGGGCGTCGATGCCGTTGAGTCGGCTTACGAATCGGCTCCAAAACAAATGGGAACGGCACCGGTCCTATGATCCGATGCCGTTCCACGCTCTATCGCCGCTCTGGCTTAGCCTAGACGAAGACTCTTTCCTGCCGGGCTCCCCCTTCCGGCGCCGTGCCACGTCGCCTTCTCGGCGAGCTTTACGGCCAAGTCGGCCAGGCGAAAGCTGTTCTGGAGCGTCAGCTCAAGATTGTCCTGCATGAGCGACACCTGGGCCTTGGTGAGGTCCTGAAGCGACCGACACTGGGTGAGCTTGGTCCATCCATCGAGGTTCGTCTGAAGCCGCTTCTGACTCATGCTCAGGCATTCCTGCGAGAGATCCTGCACGCTCGTGGCAACGGTGTGCGCGCTGTCCGTTCCCATGCGAACAACGTCGTCGACGCCATCCAGGCTGCTCCGGACCACAGGGGCCATGCCAGCAGGAGTGCGTCCTTCGACCTGCTTTGCGTCGCTGAGGCTTGCCAACTCGTCCTCGACCTGGTCTGCGACCGCTTGAGCCTCCTCATCGCTGAGCACCTCGAGGACAGCCGGGAGAAGCTGTTTCCGGTCATCTCGGATATGTCGCTGAAATGCCTTACGCAGCTCAGTGACCTTGCCGAGAAATTCGCCGCTGCTTTTCTGCATGCGCTCGAGTTCTGCCAGCAGGGAGGACGTCTCCTCGTTATCGCTGATAGATGCGCTGAGCAGTTCCTGCATCCCATGCCTCTGCAGGATCGGGAAGAGATGCTGCTCCTGCAGGCTGGCGAGAAGCTCCAATTCGTCCTTCAGGTCCACGAAGAGACGCTCACGTGTTTTGGTCGCGCTGTCTGAGGTCGCAAGGATTTTGTCAAAAAGGTCATTCGCCTTGTCAGGCGGCGTCTGGCTGAAGTGTTTTGATGGCATTGTCTGTCCTCATTGGGTGAAAATGGATTAACTCAAACACGCACGGCTCATGCGTCACAGCCAGAACCATCCGGCGTCACGCCAAGTTCCCGGGATCCTATGGCGTCGCCAGCAACTCCTTCGTCACGTGCAGCGACTTCACCAGAAAACCATGTCTTGAGTACGACAGAGCTCATGAGAAATCGCAGTCGCTGTGGTCGATAAATTCTAAACGATGCAGAAGATTGCGCCGTATGTCCGCAGCACTTAGAGGCAGAGATCCACGATGCTCATCATCACAGGCTTGGATATTGAGCTCTCATGAACTGATCGTTCGCCATTGGCGACGGGGATCACGGCAGGCCTCAGGTACTTATCCCTTGAGGGGTATCAACCCAGCCCGATCAGCGCGCTGCCGTCATTCCGGCGGCTTCCGGAACAGGACTCTTGGTGAGAGTGATCTTGTTGTCGCTCCGATCGCACGAAACGGTGACGAACCCATCTGAGGCTTGGATTCGAGCTGTCACGACATCGCTCGTGTTGACGAGCTTGATAGGCTCCTCGTCCATCTCCTGCGCAGCTTCGCTGATGATAGAGAGGCACTCGCCGAAGGGCATGGATGCGATGCGGGTGTCGGCGGATTGAGCCTGAGCGCTGCCGATAACTGCTGTGCCGAAGGTTCCAGCCAGGATTATCATCAGAAAGGGGCGCATCGACCTATTCTCCAACGCCCGGAAGATCATCACACCCGAGCTTTGTCCACTGTGCTCTATCGCACATAGAGGAAACGTACCGCGGCATGGGACCGTTCCTCGCGTCAATGTCGCAGGGGGTGGCTGCCGGTTGCGACGGATCTTATCCGGCGACCGTTAGCAGAGGCTGAATCTTAGCGCTGAAAAAGCTGAGCCGTCTTGTTCTCTGCAATGCCTCAGCCGCTCGATTCCTTCTGGTTTCCAAGGATCTGGCGCCCCCGCCGCTCGGCCTGTTCCAAAGCCTCAGCTAAGAGACGCCGACCCTGCAGAAGGGCCTGCTCATCAGAGGCGTTAAAGCTCAAGGCAGAGAGAATTTTGTCCGCTTCGGTTTCGTGGCGAGTGTCTGGCATAGGGGCATTCTCTTTCCAAGCTCTGCCGGTGGAACTGCCGAACTTGACCTCAGGTTCCAGGCTGATTGCGAGAGCCCTTCTCCGAGGTCCAGCCTCGGCCTCAAAAGAGCCTACCTTGGCCCTTAGGTCACGTGAAACGCACTCGGAGAGCCTTACCAGTCTTCAGGAAATGTAAGGCACTTACATCCTTTAGCAGAGTTCTCATGATTGCCGATGCGCGAGCTTTGTTCCGGGGCCGCGACAAATCTCGTTGTGTGTATCGCCTTCCTGCCCGTTCCGTTCGTGGTAGGCCCATTCGATTGACAGTCATCCTATTGCGCGTTCAGACATGATTCATCGCGACATTGGCAGTCATGGTTCCATGACCGGCCGCCATCCTGACCCCTTGAAGGACGCCCTCGATCTCCAGATTCGGGTGAGGTCTTTAAGAGCATTGCTGGAGTTGCAGCGCTGGCAGATCGAAGTGCTCAGCGACAGGCTCTACTCATCCGATCCGGGCGGGATCGCGGCCAGGCGGCTGCTCGCCCTCAAGCGCAGTGAGACGGACAGCCTCCAGGCTCCCAAGGCTGTCAACGATCCTTGATGCATTTGCTGGTCAACGGCAAAAATGAAAAGGCCCGGTGCTGCACCGGGCCTTTTCATTTTGTGGAATGATGAGCGATCAGTTGAACTTGTAGTTCAAGCCCGCACGCAGCACACCGAACTCGGCATCGCGGTCAACATTGACGCGACCGCCGCGGTCAAAGTTGTCCTTGGTGTCGATATCCACATAGAGGCCTTCGACCTTGGCGGTGAAGTTGTTGGTGATCGCATATTCGACGCCACCGCCGATGGTCCAGCCCCAGTTGATTTCATCGCCGGAATGATGGCCGAGGACCGGGTCGGTGCCCCTGTTGCCGCCCACATCGCCATAGGCGAAGCCGGCCGTGCCGTACACCAGAGCGCGGTCGAAGGCGACGCCGGCGCGGGCGCGGATGGTGCCGAAGAAGCCATCCGAGTCACCCGGATAGTAGGTCGTGCCGTAGGAAGCGCCCTTGTTGCCGACGGCGGCATACTGGAGATCCGTCTCCACACCGGCCACGAACATGCCGAACTGATAATTGTAGCCGGCCTGCGCACCGCCCACGAAGCCGCCATGCCGCCGGCCGGGAATGCTCCCGAAGGTCGGGTCATAGAAGCGGCTGTCGCCCACGTTCCAGCCATAGCCGGCGTTCAGGCCCGCATAAAAGCCGGTCCACGTGAAAACCGGGAGCGCATTGTAGGAGGCGGCGGGAGAGTAGCGCGACGGAAGATCGGCCGCCTGGGCGTTCGACGCCGCAAGGCCGAGAGCCGCTGTGGCAGCGAGAAGTCCAAGAGCAGATTTACGCATGATTGTATTCCGTACTTGTGAGCCAGAAATCGCTAGGCATGAATTGCCTGTCGCTGGAGTTCATAAAAGAACATGAGAGATTGTTGCAATATCTTTGGAGGTAACCGTTTCAAACATGATTGATGCTTCATGAACATTTACTTTTCATCAACCATGATACGGGGCGTGGGTTGAGGTCGGCTGTCGGTTATGTGCAAATCCGAACGTGACGTCGGGCCTTCCAGCCTCAAGTTAAGAGACATCAACTTGGCCTCATCCGCTTAAGGGTGAGGCCTTTTTCTCAAAGCTGGAGATCGGCGGTTCGACAGGCGGAAAATCACTCAGAGCGCGTTCGCCGCGAGCGTCTGAGCTTGCCTAGCGATCAGGGCTACGTCGGCGCTCATGGCAACCCTGCCGTGTTCAAGCTCGATTACGGGGAACCAGCCGGCCTCGAGTGCATCGTCGCCCGCGACAGGCTCACCGGAGATCCAGCGGCAGCGAACGGCGATCAGGATGTAGTGCTGCTGAACCGTGCCGGATGGATCGGGCACCAGGATGTCGAGTGTGGTGATGACGTCCTGCGCTTCCGCATGGACGCCGGTCTCCTCCAGGAGTTCCCGGATGGCTGCCGCCCGCACCGTCTCGCCGAATTCGATTTTGCCGCCCGGGAAGCCCCACAGACCGGCATCGGGCGGATTGGCCCGACGGACCAGCAGGGTTCGATCCTCATGGATGACGACGGCGATGGCGGCTGGAATGGGTGATGGAGACATGAAAAAGGCTCGGCCAATGTGGCCGAGCCTTATCGTATGATCCTTCAGTGGGATAGCGCGATTAGCGCCCCGGCTGCTGGAAGGCCGCTTGCAAGGGCTCGAGGCTCTTGGTGAACCAGAGCGCCGTCGATTCCGCGATGTCCTTCCACTGGGCTGACGCCGCCTCGTAGGCCTGGCGGGTCGCCTGGCTGTGCGCCTTGAGAGCCTCAGGCAGCGGGGCAGGACTGATTGCCGAGCGCCAGAGGTCGAGAGCCGTGGTGCTCTGGATGGTCAGGGCGTCGATGATCTTGCCGTTGACTTCCAGGGCGCCTTTTGCCGATGCCGTTACAGCCTCGCGGAAAGCGTCTCCCTGCTTCTGCGCGGAGGAGAGGAGAGCCTGTGTTGCGACAGGCCCTATCTCAACTGCTTTTGCCTGTGCTGCAGGCTTGGCAGCCGGTGCCGCTTCCAAGGCCGCCGTGACCGGAGCCGCCGCCAGCTCGATGAGGTCGGCTTTCGGCTCGGGGCTGGTGGCCTTCGTTGCACTCTTGGCTCTGGGCTTCTTCGCTTCCGCCATCGTGAGGTCCTCGCGGGGCTGTTGGAGAGTGGCTTACTTCTTGGAGCCCGGCTGCTTCATGGCCGACTGCGCCATGGAGCCGAATTCCTTCATCTGGCTCTGCATCGCCTCGAATTGGCTGCGCACGAACTCAGCCTGGATCTGCATCGCTTCCTGCATGTCCTTGGCGCGAACCATCCTCTGGGCGAGGTCGAAGGCCGCGTTCAGGTTCTGCTCGGTATACGAGAAGGTCTTGCGCGCTGCATCGCGGGCGCTGGTCTGGACCGTGGCGGCCGAGCCTTCAAAAGTATCGGCCGTCTTCTGAGCCGCGCTCATGAAGCCGTCGATGGCCTTGCGGGCCTGCTCGACGCTCTTCTCGGCGAAATCGCGCATCTCCGGGGGGATCTCATAACCTTGGGGCTGGTTCGCTGCCATGACATGCTCCTTGTTAATAAGGCATTTGTGCAGTGCAATATCACATTGTGCGCTGCAAAATCAACTGCTTTGTGCCTCGAGTTATTAAGGTTACCTGAAAGTAAACGGATTCAAGGGTTCCGCCTTGCATGCTTGACCGCAGATATTAGTCTAAAGCTCAACCGGAAGAATTTCCGTGACATTCCTTGCAAGGACCGTTGATGACGGGTGGTCCCGATCCCTTTGAAACGCTGATCGCGCGGCTTGCAGCCGACCCGGACCTGGGTTTGCTCGCCGGGCCGGGCGCGGTCGTGTTCATCTGGGATCAGGCAGGGGAGAGCCTGCTCTGGACATCGCCAAGCGCCAAAGGGCTGAGGGATGTCTTTGCCGAAGGCTTCGGACGGGTAACCCACGATGTCCGAACCCGTGAACGCATCAAGGCTCTCGCCGGCGGCCTTGCTCCCCGTGAGGGCATTCGGATAGAGCGCCTGAGGCTCGATCCGGCTCGCCCTTGGCTTCCTGTGGCCTGCGCCTGCCGCCTGGCGACTTTGGAGAACGGCGAGGTCGTGCTGGTGACGGCCTTCACTGGATCGGCAAACCGGGCAGGGCGGCCTCGCGCGCTTCAAGGCGCCAACGGAAGTCTGCCGGTTCAGAAGCCAGCCCATGAGGTCTCCCGAGCCGTTGGCCCTGTGGCGGCCGATATCGTCGGGCGAACTTGGGAGGAGGTATCCCGTTCGGCCGTCGAGGATTCGGACGGCGCCGTCGCAGACCTTTTTGCCCGTCGGGCTACCTGGAGCGGACGCACCGTTTTCTGGAATATAGACAACGCCCCATTGCAGGTGCCCGTCGATTGGGCCGGCATGCCTGTCCTCAGCGCGGACCGGACACTCGTCGGCTTTCGGGGCTTTGGCCTCCTGCGCATGGACGCGGCCCGGGAGCGCGCAATCACCGAGGAGCCAATAGAGGCGGAAGGGAGCGCTCAGGCCGATCTGATCGCCCAAAGCCTGGTCCCCGACGACACCTTCCCGTTCCGGCCGCCGGAGGAAATGCCCGCGCAGGAGCCAGAGGCGGATGATGATGCGCCCGATGAGGACAACTGGTTCACGAACCTTCGGGAGCAGGTCGCAGAAGCCCTCTCCAGCACCGCCTCGCCGGAGCCTGAGCCGCAGCGCAAGCTCGTGGACAGGCAGCCTCCAGGATCGACCCTTTCAGATACCGAACGAAACGCCTTTCGGGAAATTGCGCGGGCCCTCGGCGCTCGACTGGAGCACGGGTCATCTCAGGACAAAGCTCCGGATCAGCCCGGTGTCCCCAAAGAGACCGCACAGGCTGCCGAGAGAGACGCACTCTCCGGGCGGGCCACCTCTCCGGCCAGCAGCGACCCCATTCTCGACCGGTTGCCCATCGGCATCCTGATTCATCGCGGCGAGCGCATCCTTTTCGCCAATCGTTTCCTGCTTGATCTCACCGGCTACGAGACGATCGAGCAGATCCGAGCCGATGGCGGCCTCGTGCATATGTTTCGCGGCTCGCCCGCCCTTGGAGGTTCGGGCGAGGAGGACTCAGCCCTCGCACTGACGGCCCGTGGCGGTGAGAACATCGCCGTTACCTTGCGCGCCTCATCGGCCGAGTGGGAAGGCGAGGAGGCGGACCTTCTGGTGATCCGCAGGGCCTCCAATGCCGATGTTCCCCCGCCTTCGTCCCGGGACAGTCGCGTCCACGAGTTGGAGGCGATCCTCGACACGGCCACCGACGGCGTGATCGTGCTCAACGAGACGGGGCGCATCCTCTCCCTCAACCGTTCCGCCGAGGCCCTCTTCGGCTATGACGAGCGGGCGGTGGCGGGCGATGCCATCACGGTGCTGCTGGCACCCGAGAGCCACATCGTCGCCCTTGATTATCTTGAGCGCCTGCGCTCGCCGGGTGTCGGCAGTCTGCTCAACGACGGGCGCGAGGTGCTAGGCCGGGAGAGGCAGGGCGGGTCCATCCCGCTCTTCATGACCATGGGGCGCCTGGGCGATGGTCCGGAGCGGCGGTTCTGCGCCGTGCTGCGCGACATCACCGCTTTCAAGAAAACCGAAGGCGAGCTGATCGGCGCCAAGCATGCGGCCGAGGAGGCAAGCGCCCAGAAATCCGATCTTCTGGCCAAGATCAGCCATGAGATCCGCACGCCCTTGAATGCCATCCTCGGTTTTGCCGAAGTTATGCTCGAGGAGCGCTTCGGCCCGGTCGGCAACGATCGTTACAAGGAATATCTCAAGGACGTTCACGCCTCCGGATCCCATGTGATCAGCCTCGTTAACGACCTTTTGGATCTCGCGAAGATCGAGGCGGGGCGCCTGGAGCTCTCGTTCACCGGGGTCGGCTTGAACGACCTTGTATCCAGCTGCGTCGCCCTGCTTCAGCCGCAGGCCGCCCGCGATCGCATCGTCATGCGCATGAGCTTCGCGCCGAAGCTGCCGCCGGTGGTGGCTGACGAGCGATCCATGCGCCAGATCGTGCTCAACCTCGTGTCGAACGCCATCAAGTTCACCGATGCGGGCGGACAGGTGATCGTCTCCACGGCCATGACCGACCGGGGCGAAGTGGCTTTCCGGGTACGCGACACGGGCATCGGCATGACGTCGGAGGAGGTCGAGGCCGCCCTTGAGCCCTTCCGCCAGCTTGCCACATCGCGCAAGCGCGGCGGCACGGGTCTCGGCCTGCCCCTTACCAAGGCGCTCGTCGAGGCGAACCAGGGTGCGCTGCAGATCTCCAGCCAGCCCAGCCAGGGAACCCTCGTCGAGGTGATTTTCCCGCCGACACGGGTTTGGGCGGAATAGTGAAGAGCTTCGTTCTGCGCCGCGCTGCCCAGGCCGACATGGAGGCGGTCGCTCGGTTGCACCGCCACGTGCGCAAGACCTGCCTTCCGTACCTGCCCGAGCTTCATACGCCGCAGCAGGATCTGATGTTCTTCAAGGAGCACGTCTTTCCGGCGTCCACGATCTGGCTTGCCGAGGACGAAGACCGGCTGATCGGATTCGCAGCCTGGAAGGAAGATTGGCTCGATCATCTCTATGTTGATCCGGCCTGGCACGGCCGTGGTATTGGATCAGCCCTTCTGACGGCTGTTCGGGAGGGCGTGGACGAACTGAATCTTTGGACTTTTCAGGCGAACACACAGGCGCGCCGCTTCTATGAACGTCATGGCTTCAGGCTCGTCGAGCTGACCGATGGGTCCAGGAACGAGGAGCGCACCCCGGATGCGCATTACCGCTGGGCCCGCAATCTCGCGGGGAAGCTTGGTGATCCACCGCGTTCATGAGGCTGACACCTGCCTGTGATCCTGTGTATCGATCAAAGCCCCTGGGGTGACTTGCGCTTGTAGCCTGCCGCAATAGGTTCTGGTGGGCTGCTCTGCCCTGGAATGTCCACGAGACGAAGGATCCTCATGTCTACCTATCGCCTCGACAAGCTGCTCGCTCCCCGGTCCATCGCGGTCGTCGGCGCGAGCCCGCGTCCCGGCTCTCTCGGCCTGACCTTCCTGCGCAATCTCATTGCCGGCGGGTTCGAGGGAGACATCGTGTCGGTCAATCCCCACCATGTGGAGATCGAGGGGCGGCCGTGCTTCGCGTCCCTGGCCGAGCTTCCGGAGGTCCCCGATCTCATCGTTGTCGCGGTGCCGCCGGAGAGGGTGCCGGGCGTGTTTGAGGAGGCCGGCCGTGCAGGCGTGAGCGTCGCCATCGTGGCGACGGCCGGAATGGGCTATGGCAAGGGCTCCTTGAGAGAACAGGTCAGGCTCGCAGCGCGCGCCCATGGCCTGCGCGTCGTCGGGCCGAACTGCATTGGCGTGCTCGCGCCTCGGGCCAAGATGAACGCGAGCTTTGCGGCGCACAGCGCCAAGCCCGGCGATCTGGCGCTCGTCTCCCAGTCGGGTGCCGTCGCGGCGGGGCTTGTCGAATGGGCCGCACAGAGAAACGTGGGCTTCTCGGCCATCGTGTCGCTCGGCGACAAGGTGGATGTCGACTTCAGCGACTGCCTCGATTTCTTTTCCGCCGACAGCGGCACCCGGGCGATCCTGCTCTACATCGAGTCCATCGACAACGCGAAGAAGTTCATGTCTGCGGCCCGTGCTGCAGCGCGCGTGAAGCCCGTGGTGGTGATCAAGGCCGGGCGGCATGCGCAAGGGGCAAAGGCCGCCGCCACGCATACGGGGGCGCTGGCGGGCTCCGACGCAGTTTATGATGCGGCCTTCCGCCGGGCCGGCTTGTTGCGCGTGCTCGACCTCGACCAGCTCTTTGCGGCGGCGGAGACCCTGGGACGGCAGAAGCCTTTCCCTGGCAATCGCCTTGCCCTTCTCACCAATGGCGGTGGGGTCGGGGTGCTGGCGGTGGACCGTCTCATCGATCTCGGCGGAACGCTGGCCACCATCTCGGAGGCAACTCGCAACACGCTCGATGCCATTCTGCCGCCGACCTGGTCGAAAGGGAATCCGATCGACATCATCGGCGATGCAAAGCCGGAGCGTTATGCGGGAGCCCTGGAGGCGCTGCTCGCTGATCCCGAGAACGATGCCATTCTCATCCTGAACGTGCCGACGGCCGTGGCCGGCGCTTCGGACGTGGCTTCCACTGTCGTGAACGTGGTCAAGAAGGATCGGGCGGAAGGCTACCGCCAGAAGCCAGTGTTTGCCGCCTGGATCGGCGAGGATCCGGAATCGGCTCGCGTATTCGAAGAAGCGAGGATTCCGCACTTCGCCACGGAGGCCGAGGCGGTGCGCGGGTTCATGCAACTCGTGCGCTACCGCGAGGCGCAGAACCAGCTGATGGAAACGCCCGACGACCTTCCGCACGATTTCGAGCCGGATACGGAAGCCGCCCGCGCCATCGTCCATCATGTGGTTTCCCAGAACCGCCGTTGGCTCGATCCCCTCGAGGTCAATGCGCTGCTCAAAGCCTACGACATTCCCACCGCGCCGGTGGTGCTTGCGACGACGCCTGAAGAGGCCGCAGAGGCAGCTCGCCCCATCATCGCGGAGGGCGGTACGGTGGCGGTCAAAGTTCTCTCGCCCGATATCGTGCACAAATCCGATATCGGCGGCGTGAAGCTCGATCTCACTACCGAAGACGGCGTGAGGAAAGCCACCGCCGACATCTTCGAGCGTGCGGCGCGCCTGAAGCCAGGCGCGCATGTCACCGGCGTCACGGTGCAGCCGATGGTGCGCAGAACCAAGGCCCGCGAGCTGATCATGGGTATTGCCGACGATCCGTCCTTCGGCCCCGTGGTGCTCTTCGGGCGCGGCGGCACGGCCGTGGAGGTGATCAACGACAAGGCTCTGGCCCTTCCGCCTCTCGAC
>JAJFBI010000102.1 GCA_020697385.1 Microvirga sp.
ACCTTGGTCATGTTGCCGGGCTGGAACTTGTACGGGCCGATCTCGGATACGGGCGTCACTTCCGCAGCCGTTCCGGTGATGAAGCACTCGTTGAAGGTCGAGAGCTCGTCCGGCATGATCCGGCGCTCGGTCACCTCGAAGCCGCGGCGCTTGGCAAGATCGATCACCGTGCGGCGGGTGATGCCGTCGAGGAAGCAATCGGCGGTGGGGGTATGGACCACGCCGTCGCGGATGAAGAACACGTTGGCGCCGGTGCATTCCGCGACGCGGCCCTGCCAGTCGAGCATCAGCGCGTCGGCATAGCCCTTCCGCTCCGCCTTGTGCTTGGAGATAGTGCAGATCATGTAGAGGCCCGCGGCCTTGGCGGCCGACGGGGCCGTGGCCGGATCGGGGCGGCGGTACTCCGCCATGTCGATGCGGATGCCCTTCATCGGCCGGGTCGAAATAGCTCGGCCATTCCCAGGCGGCGATGGCGAGGTGGATCTTGTTGGCCTGCGCGGCCACGCCCATCATCTCCGAGCCGCGCCACGCCACGGGGCGCAGATAAGCATCCACCATGCCGTTCTTTTCCAGAACGAGACGCTTGGCAGCGTCAATCTCGGCCACGCTGTAGGGAATTTCGAAATCGAGGATCTCGGCCGACTTCTTCAGGCGCTCCGAATGCTCCGTGGACTTGAAGATCTCGCCACCATAGGCACGCTCGCCTTCGAACACGGACGACCCATAATGAAGGCCGTGTGAGAGAACATGAAGCTGGGCGTCCTTCCAGGGTACAAGCTGCCCGTCGTACCAGATCCATCCATCACGTTGATCGAAGGGGGTCGCGGACATCGTGTATCTCCTTGCAGGCCAGCCTTGTGGCAACCGGGGCCGGGTAATTTCCGGTGCGCTTCCAACCGATTTCAATTTCATTCATTTCGCAGAAGCGGCTTGACGAGTAACAATCGTCCTGAGATATGTCAACAAGGCTGACATAAAATTTGGGAACAGGATGGTGCCTGACGCTCTTCCGGCTTTGAAGTCTCATCACTCCGGCAAGGACATCCTCGCCGAGACCCCGGCCTATGACCTGATCGAATTGTTCTTCTTCGCCTATCGCGACTTCGTCAGCGATCCGGACCGGATCCTGGACGAGTACGGGTTCGGACGGGCGCACCACCGGGTTCTGCACTTCGTGAGCCGCAATCCGGGCCTGACCATCGCGGAACTCCTCGACATCCTGCGCATCACCAAGCAGAGCCTCAACCGGGTTCTGAAGGAGCTGATCGAGAAGGACTTTATCGAGAGCCGGATGGGCACCGCCGACCGGCGCCAGCGCCTGCTCTTTGCCACGCCTCAGGGCCGGGAACTCTCCCTGAAGCTCGCCAAGCTGCAGACCCGCCGCATCATGCGCGCCCTGTCCGGCATGGAGCCCGAGGCCAAGGATGCGGTGAGCCGCTATCTCCTGAGCCTGATTGATCCGGACGACAGCGCCCATGTGAAGCACCTCGTATTCGGGTCCGAGGAAACCTGATAAAGCAGGGTCCGTAACCTTGAAGCCTTAGAGCAACGTGTGGAAAAGTAGACCTGGTTTTCCGCCTCCAACGATGCTCTTATTTATGGAGGAAGCATCGGATGGACCCCAAAAGTACAAATCCACTTTTGGGTCCGATGCTTTAGACCCGATGGATGCACGCATCGACATTCCCGACCACGCCCCGCATGTCCTCGTGGTGGACGACGACCGGCGCCTGCGCGACCTGCTGACCCGGTTTCTGAGCGAAAACGGCTACCGGGTGACGGCGGCGGCCAGCGCCGCGGAGGCGCGGGCGAAAGCGGAGAACTTCGTCTTCGATGCCCTCGTCCTCGACGTGATGATGCCGGGCGAAACAGGCTTCGACTATGCCCGCTCCTTGCGGGAGCACTCGCAGGTGCCGATTCTCATGTTGACCGCCCGTGCCGACACCTTGGACCGGGTGACGGGCCTTGAGATCGGCGCGGACGATTACCTCCCCAAACCCTTCGAGCCCCGTGAACTACTCCTGCGGCTCGGCAACATCCTCAAGCGCGCGGTGCCCGTGCCGGGGGCCGCCAACGGCGATGTGCCGGACGTGATTCATTTCGGCCCCTTCTCCTATCGCTTCGACCGGGGCGAGCTGCGGCGGGGCGACGAGATGGTGCGCATCACCGAGCGCGAGCGTGAGATCCTCACCATTCTTGGCAGCCATGCAGGCGACAACGTGCCCCGCGAGGCGCTGGCCGGAAACGGCATTGCCGCCAACGAGCGCACGGTGGACGTTCAGATCAACCGCCTGCGGCGCAAGATCGAGACCGATCCGGCCAATCCGCTCTTCCTCCAGACCGTACGCGGCATCGGCTACCGGCTCGTGATCGACCGATGAAGATCGGCGCGACCCTGAACTATTCGCCCCTCGACCACGCCGCGCGCTGGTTCGGGCGTTTCCTGCCGAAGGGTCTCTATGCGCGCGCGCTCATCATCATCATCGCGCCGGTCATCCTGTTGCAATCGGTTGTGGCTTACGTGTTCATGGAGCGCCACTACGAGCTCGTGACGCGTCGGCTCTCCTCTGCGGTGACGGCGGATATCGCGGCTCTCATCGACATCTACGAAAGCTATCCGCAGGAGAGAGACACCAGCACTCTCTCGCGCATCGCATCGGACCGCCTGCAGCTGGATGTTGACATCCTGCGCAACACCGATCTGCCGGCACCAGGCCCAAAACCGTTTTTCGACATTCTCGACGAGACACTCTCGAACGAATTGCGCCGCCAGATCGACCGCCCCTACTGGGTCGATACGGTCGGACGCTCGAGCTATGTGGAAGTCCGCATCAAGCTCGACCAGAACGATGTCATGCGCGTTCTGGCGCGGCGCAGCCAGGCCTACGCCTCCAACTCTCACATCTTCCTCGTGTGGATGGGCGGCTCGTCCTTCGTGCTGCTCGGCATCGCCATCCTGTTCCTGCGCAACCAGATCAGGCCGATTCTGAGGCTCGCGGAAGCGGCCGAAGCTCTCGGCAAGGGCCGCGAGGTCGAGTTCCGCCCGCGCGGCGCGCGCGAGGTGCGCCAGGCCGGCCATGCCTTCCTCGAAATGAAGCGGCGCATCGAGCGCAACATGGAACAGCGCACGACGATGCTCAACGGCGTAAGCCACGACCTGCGCACCATTCTGACGCGCTTCAAGCTGTCGCTTGTGTTCCTCGACCAGACGCCTGAGGTGGAGGACCTCAAGCGTGACGTGGACGAGATGAGCCGCATGCTGGAAGGTTATCTCGCCTTCGCTCGCGGCGAAGGCGGTGATGCGGGCGAGCAGGCGGTCGAAACGGACCTGCGGCAGTTGCTTGAAGAGGTGCAATCCGACGCCGAACGGCAAGGCCACGTGACGGAACTCGACATCATCGGCGACCCGATGATCACGGTGCGCCCCGACGCGTTCCGCCGCCTGCTGTTCAACCTGGTCGGCAACGCGGCGCGGCACGGTGACCGGATCGAGATTACGGCCAACCACGAAACCCGCTGGCTCGTGCTGCATGTGGATGACGACGGGCCGGGTATCCCGCCGGAGATGCGCGAAGAGGTCTTCAAGCCATTCGTGCGCCTGGATGAAGCGCGCAATCAGGACGAGGGCGGCTCGGGACTAGGCCTTGCCATCGCCCGTGACGTGGCACGCTCCCATGGCGGCGACATCGCGCTCGGCGACAGCCCGCTCGGAGGCCTGCGCGCGACAGTGCGGCTGCCGGCCTGATCTCAAGATTTCCACGCTACGATGGCTTTGCGCGCTGGATTGGTCAGATTTTCCAGTTCAAGCGCATTTTGGTACGTGAACCATTCGATGTTGATGTGCTCGTCGCACACATTCGCCGGGTCGCCTTTCCATTCCTCGATGAGGAAGGTGTGATAGCGCTTCTGTCCGTTGATCTCAGGATTGGGCTCCTCGAGCACGACCAGTGGGCGAAACCGCGTCACGACAATGCCGAGTTCTTCAGAGAGCTCACGCACAAGCGCCTTCTCGACTTCCTCATCCTTCTCGACATGACCGCCGAACAGATCCCAGGAAAGAGGATAGGACAGCTTGTGCTTGGCACGAAAGCCAAGAAGCAGGCGCCCTTGGGCATCGGCAATGACGCCTTGCGCAATATCCCTCATCAGTAAAGCCTTCCACCAATCGGCACATCACGGCCGGGCCGGATCAGCATGACGTTCCCATTGTCATCAGGCACGCCGAGAGTCAGAACCTCCGACAGGAACGGCCCGATCTGTCGTGGCGGAAAATTCACCACCGCCAGCACGAGCGTTCCGACGAGATCCTCCGGCGTGTGATTGACCGTGATCTGCGCCGAAGAACGCTTGGTGCCGATTTCGGGGCCTAAGTCGATGGTGAGCTTGAAGGCGGGCTTACGGGCCTGCGGGAACGGCTCCACGGCGACGATGCGTCCGACGCGGATGTCGACTTTCAGGAAATCGTCGAACGTGATCTGCGGTGCGATCGAATGCGCCTGATCCATGCTGCCCCTTTACGCTTGTCAGATCGCCGCTGCGGGATTCTCTGCATCGCCGTTGTCATCTGCGGCACGGCGCCTCGCGGAACGGGATGAGCGGCGCCCCTGCATGAAGGCGCGGCCAACCGCGCGCAGCGGAGCGCTCAGGCGGCGCAGATCATCGGCACCCTCGATAATGCGCTCGCCGCGCCGTAATTCGCGGTCGAGGCGCGCCATCGTCTTGGCCTGGGCCGGATCATCGTCGTCGAGCCAAGTGCGCATGGTGTTGGCATAGACCAGCACCGCGCCCTGAAGCTTCAGGGTGCCGAGCGGTCCTTCCGTGCCGATGCCGGCTGCCGCCAGCATGAAACGCTGCGAGTTGAGCGCCACCTGGTTGAGCGCCGCGAGCGACACGGGATCGTATCGCAGGTCCTGCGAGATCCGACGCAGCGCTTCCTTGTAGGGCTGCATCGCGTCGAAGCGGCGCATCAGCACATCGAAGATGCGCTCACGGGCAGGCTCGCCGGCGAGGTCGTCCGTCGTTCCCTCAAGCACCTGCTTGTCGATCATGCGGGATAGCCCGCCGAGCACCGCGCCCTTCGAGGGAAAAAGATCGCGGAACTCCGCGAGCGAGACATTGGCGGCCTTCGCAATGTCGGTGATCTCGATCTCGTGCCAGGAACGCCGGGCGGCGAGATCCATGAGAGCTTCGACAATCGCCTTGCGCTTGTCCATCGGAGCTGTGGAAGCCTGTGCCGTCACGATCAACCTCCTGAAGATATACCGTTGAAGCTAATCTAGGGATGCAGTGCCCTAATCCCAAGCCTCAAGAACTCAACCAGCAAGTTCCTCCGCGCGCCGCTTGGCCGCGGCCACGGCTTCGCGCATGAGGGCTTTCATCCCGTTGGGGTCACGCATGAGCACGTCGAGCGCCGCCGCCGTTGTGCCGCCGGGCGAGGTGACGTTCTGGCGGAGCGTCGCGGGAGGCAGATCGCTCTGGAACAGAAGCTCCCCTGCTCCGGTCACGGTGGCGCGCGCGAGACGCTCGGCAAGTTCCCTCGGGAGGCCGGCTGCGGCGCCTGCCTCGGCGAGACACTCGACGAGATGGAACACATAGGCAGGCCCTGAACCCGACAGAGCCGTGACGGCGTCGATCAGGTCTTCCGTCGGCAGCCATTCGACGATGCCGTTGCTGGCGAGAAGTGCATCGGCGGTGAATCGCTGCTCCTCGCTCACCTGATCGTTGACGGCCGCTCCCGTGGCGCCGCGTCCGATGCTGGCAGGCAGGTTCGGCATGGCCCGCACGATGGCTCCCGCGGCGGGAAGCCTGGAGCGCAGGTCGCCGATGGTTTTGCCGGCGAGGATCGAGATGACAAGGGTCTGAGGCCCGAGGCAGGCATTCACCGAAGCCGCCGCCTCATCCAGCATCTGCGGCTTGGTGGCGAGCACCAGCACGTCGGGCGCCGCAGGGTTTGCGGGATTGAGGGTTATCCCCTGCTCCCGGCAGAACCCGGTCATCTCCTCGGACGGGCGTGGGTCGATCACCGTGACGCCCTGCGGTCTCATGCCGACCTTGAGCCAGCCCTCCAGCATGGAGCCGCCCATTTTGCCGGCACCAATGAGGATGAGCGACGACGGGAGGTGCGAGGCGTTCGGCGACATGGGCTTACCCTGACGGAATGGAGACGGGAGGCCGCACTCTATTCACGTCAGTCCTGCCCTGTCGAGGCAGGTCGCGCATCGTGCGGAAAAGTGGAAAACGGCTTTCCGCGTCAGTCGATGCGCTTTTCTAAGAAGGAGCATCGAATGAATCCCAAAAGTGCAACTCCACTTTTGGGTCCGATGCTCAGGCCTCGCCTTCGGTTTCGAACAGGACTGAGTCGAGCGCTTCACGGGCCGACTTGCCGGCCCAGATCACGAACTGGAAGGCCTGGAAATAGCGTTCGCAGGCCTCGACGGCCACACGCAGCATGGTCTCGCATTGGCCATCCGTGGGATCGGCGCCGCCCGCCAATAGAAGGGCATGACGGAACATCACCACGTTCTCGGTGCTCCACAGGTCGAAATGCCCGACCCAGAGCTGCTCGTTGACGGCGGAGATGAGTTGGACGACCTCAGGCCTGCGCCGATCAGGGACTTTAAGATCGAAGGCGCAGGCCATGTGCAGGGCCTCCACGTCCTCGATCCAAGTGAAGGCAACGTCGTAATCGGCCCAGCGTCCGGCGACGGACACGGACATCTCGTCTGCCTCAGCACGGTCGAAGATCCAATGACGCAGGGCAGCCAGACGCTCGACCACGTCGAGGGGGTGCTCAGCGCGGTCGATTTCAAGATGAATCTGCGACATGTCGATCCGATCAACTCAATCGCGCGAACATGGTAAACACATCCGGGCAATACCATTGCGTCAATCCGGGCAAACTTCGGAGAAAGACCTCGGAATACCTTCGGTATTCGGAGCCCCTGCCCCAGCAACCTCGAATCAGCTCATGATCGACAGTCTTAGATTTCGGTCCCAGTCACAATGCGCCGGACTCACCTGTCCACAACAGGAGCCCCGCGTCGGATGCAGGCCGGGTTTTTACCCTCGTCAGGATGTCGCGGCGCCCGTGCTGCCCGTTGCCGTCAGCTTCGCCTCGAGCTCCTTCACCCGGGCATCGAGCCGCTCGTTCTCCTCGCGGGCGGCGACAACCATCTCGCGCAGGACCTCGACCTCCTCGCGGGTGGCCACGTCCATGTCCTTGATCAGCCGCTCGAACTGGCTGCGGACCACGCTCTCCACCTCGCGCCGGACACCCTGGGCTGCGCCAGCGGCATCGGTGGCAAAGCGGGCGAGTTCATCGAAGATCCGGTTGGACGATTGGGTCATGGGTCAATCCACAGCGCTCATTGGGCTCATCGGCCCTGGAGCGTCACACATGGGCGCATTCGCCCCAAACTGCAACAGGGTTGACGATCCTCGCCTGACGGGTCCAATGGCAGCCCGTTCGATCAAGGCCCGCTCATGCCGCTCTCCTTTCCGTTGATAGACCCGATCGCCATCTCCATCGGCCCCATTGCGATCCGCTGGTACGCGCTGGCCTATGTGGCCGGCCTCCTGGGCGGCTGGTTCTATGCCAAGCGCCTGGCCGCAAAGGCCGATCTCTGGGGCGGTCTGAAGCAGCCGAAGCCCATCGATGTGGACGATCTCATCGTGTGGGTGGCGCTCGGCGTCGTGCTAGGGGGGCGCATCGGCTACGTGCTGTTCTACAACCTAAGCTCCTACCTCTCCCAGCCCCTGGAGATCTTCGCGGTCTGGCGCGGCGGCATGTCCTTTCACGGCGGCTTCCTCGGCGCGGTGCTCGCCATCGTGCTGTTTGCCCGCTCGCGTGGGCTCAACCCGCTCGCCATGCTCGACATGGCCGCTGTGGTGACGCCCATCGGGCTGTTCTTCGGCCGCATCGCCAATTTCATCAACGGCGAATTGTGGGGAAGGCCGGCGCCCGACTTTCCCTACGCGGTGGTGTTCCCCCATGCAGGCCCGGTGCCGCGCCACCCGAGCCAGCTCTACGAGGCCTTCGGCGAGGGCCTCATCCTGTTCATCGTCATGGCGTTCGCGGCCCGCCGCTTCGGCTTCCGCCGGCCGGGGCTCCTCGGCGGCATCTTCGTGCTGGGTTACGCGCTGGCCCGCATCTCGGCCGAGTTCTTCCGCGAGCCGGACGAGCAGCTCGGCTTCCTCTTCGGCTCCTCCGTGCAGGCGCTGGGCGGCGGCATCACCATGGGCATGCTGCTCTCGATCCCCATGGCGCTCGTGGGAGCGGGAGTCATTGTGCTGGCGGCGCGGGGCCTCACGCGGCCCCGGCAGGCGGTCGAGGCCGCGTGAAGGCGCTGAAGGAGACCTTGCGCGAGACGATCGCCCTGGAGGGGCCGATCACGGTCGAGCGCTACATGAGCCTGTGCCTCCGGCATTATTATGCCACCCGCGACCCCCTGGGCGCCGCCGGCGATTTCACCACGGCGCCCGAGATCAGCCAGATGTTCGGCGAGTTGATCGGCCTGTGGATGCTGGAAGTCTGGAACGCCATGGGCCGCCCGGTCTGCCGTCTCGTGGAA
>JAJFBI010000750.1 GCA_020697385.1 Microvirga sp.
GCCGCTACACCCCTGGTCCGGCCAGGGTGTCAAGGGAAAGCGGACTGAGATTCTCCATCCGCTCTTCGTGGACCGGCGACGCTCGGAGCGGCTGCGGGTAGGGCATATCACCGACACTCACGTGTGCGTGCGGGCGGACGTCTACGAGCAGAATCTCGCGCGGGGGGGAATCAAGGCGCAGTACAACAACTGGAACACCAGCTTCTGCAAGGCATACGAAGGCGCCAAACGGGACAGCGACGTCATCCTGCTCACGGGCGACCTGATCGACTACGGCCGAGGCCATTGGGGCCGTGAGGCGATCGGCCGCCTGGAGGAGGACAGCCTCTATCATGAGGACCGCAATTGGTTCCTGTTCCATGACCTCCTCGCATCCGGCGACGCCTATCGCGTGCCGGTATATACCAGCCTCGGCAATCACGACTGGCGGATCAATCCCTATCCTCCGTTCGCCGTGGCCGGCGCGCCCGAGCCGAAGCTCCTGATCCATGACCACTCCCGCTACTCGACCGAGGAGCAGCGGCGGATCCTGGCGCTGGCGCACGGTCGCGGCTTCAGCCGCAAGTTCTCCTATCGGGCAACCGCCGAGAGCAAGGCGCAGCTCATCCTGGAGGAGCCCGGATCCGCTCTCAAGGCGCTGAGCAAGCTGCTAACTCAGACCCGGACCTTGGACGAGCCAGGCAGCCCGACGGAGACCACTGTCGAGTCGGTGGCCTGGTACCTGTTGGTCATCAACCCATTCTTCGACTACGCCTTAGCCCTGCCCACCCGGCATCAGGTGCTCATGCTCGATTGGGCGGAGGACGAGGATGTGCTCTTCCCGGTGGTCGCCCATGGCAAGGAGTGGCCCTACATGCTTTGGCAGCTTGAGACCGCCTCAGCGCCAGGGCCAAAGGCCAAGCGCTGTCTCACGCCGCTGCAGCAGCGCCTGGTGAAGCATCTCGTTGAAGCACCCGGCAGCGCCAAGCTGATTGGCATGCACGCTCCGCCGATCGGCCCCTATTCGGATTGGCTCGACCCCGACATGCTCGCGGGTCGAAAGACATATACCAACCTGAAGGACGCCCGTGGCCCGACGACCTTCGCCACCCGGAAGCCCGACGGAACGATCAAGCCCTGGAACGGCCATCCTATCTTCGCCATCAGACCCAGGAGCGGTGAGGCCGGCATGGAAGCGGATTACGGGTCATTCGCCCGGGAGCGCGCTTGGTTCATCAAGCAGGTCGCCGACCCCAAGCGGGGTGTGCGGGCCATTCTATCCGGCCATATCCATCGCAATGGTCTGTACGCGGTGCAAGTCGCTGGCAAGGAGCGGGGCGCGGTGCTGGCCGGCGAGATGCTGGTGCGCCAGGTCGTCCCGCCCGCGGTCAGCGGGGCCAAGCCACCCGCGATCGTACGTACGCCCGATGCGTTCGCCGGTCCGCTCTACGTCAACACCACCAGCGCGGGTCCCCGCGGGAATGACAAGAGTCGCGAACCGACCGACGCTGAACGGAAGAGTGGGGGCCTGAGCCTCGATCCAGGCTACACCCGACTTGATCTCTCGGCAGATGGGACCATTCAGCTCGTCGAATTTCGTTCGGCACTCGCTGCCGCTGCCCCAAAACCGGCCGGACGCGAGCGGGTGCTGGAGAGCATTCTCGACGAGACCGGTTTCGACCGGTCCAGCTCAGAGAAGCGCGAGCCCTTTGAAACCACGCAGCTTAAGGACAATGAGCAATTCGCGTCTTCGCTCGACGAGCAGCTCGCGGGTCTCGCCGAACTCGTGATGAGCGCACCGGCCAGAGGATCCGAATGGACGCAAGGCCCAATGGCCGTCGCTGCGTCCACGGATCCTGCAGAGGAGAACCTGATGGACGGAGCGCTGACACACGGGGGGCACGAGGCGTCTTTCGAGAATGAGCTGGCGCTCCTCGAGAGTGGAGGCCAAACCGGCCAGCGCATCCTTCCCGGCGAGCCGGTGACATGGTCTGGGGAAACGCTGGCGTTCGGAACGGACCTTGAGCGTGATGAAGGCCTCGAGTTCGGGGAAGCGGACGCCGAGGGCCACCAGGAAAGCGTGCTCGACCCGGTGCTCATTGATCTGGCCGAGCGCGTCATGGCGAGCGGTGCGGCGACTGTGCAGGAGAAAACAACCTGGACCCGGTGCTTTGATGCGGCAGAGATTGCGAACGTCCTGACGGTCTACGCGGACAACGCTGCCGCGGCGGGTGCCAACGCGGGCGACCGCTGCAGCTGCATCGTGATGTTGAATGTCGCCCTCGGCCGACTCCTGCCGCTTGGGCTTAAGCAGAGCCGTGCGCGGGGAACGAGCGATCGCCGCGTGCAGATGGCTGCGCTCACGACCGAGAGCATTGAGCAGGCGATGCCACGTCGCCCCTCACGCTCGACTTCCTTGACAAGCGTGATCGCACCGCGGGAACGCTTAAGCCGGTGCAGCTCAAAAGCAGCCTCCGTGATGCGGTGGTGAAACTGTCGGAGCCTGGTGGCTGCTGGTACGCATACGGCCTGTCGATTATGGACGGCTACCACAGCGCACTCCTGCTGGTAGACCGGCAAGAGGCGACGCCCAAGATCTATTGGTTGGACCAATTCTCCAGCGGGCTTGACGTAGTTGTCACGGACAGCCTCGACCAGCGGGTGACCGACAAAACCCAGGCTTGGTGGCAATCAGTGACGGACACTAAGGGCAAGGGATACTCGACGATGCTGCGGGTGTGGCCGCTTCGGAAGCCGCACTCCCCGTGATCATCGCAAACGGGACACGGCGCCAAAGAGCGCCCAGCTGTCGGTCCGCATGAATTCAAAGTCGCGGGCTTTGAAAATCAAACCGTACATTGAATTCCTGCGACCTGACGGCGCGCCAGTTCCTCAAGTTCCGCCTCGGGCTTTCTCTCGTGGGAATCGGTATATTTGTCGTCCGCGTATTTCGAATAGAGAGCTTTCAGCCTTCTGATGTCTTCGATGTCCTCAAGACGCTGAATGCGCCGCTCGAGGTCGTTCACGGAAAGACTCCTTTGGTGGTCAGGACGAGTGGGAAATGAGCGCCACCGCAAGTGCCGTCAGAAGAGGAGTTCGGGATGTAGCATCCCTTGAAACGACAAGCGGCGGACATGAAACGTGGCGGCCGCCTGTGGGGCCGATGGTGTCGAAGTGCCTCATATGACGGCTTCAATGAGAAATGGGCCGTGGCGAGAGAGCGCGCTTTCGAAGAGCCTCAGGAAATCTTCGACGGTCTCGGCGCGTCCCGCCTCAACCCCCATGCCATTCGCCAGCGACACCCAATCGAGGGACGGATCGTCGATGTTCAGCATGCGCTGTGCATTGCGCCCGAAGTTCTGCACGCCGACATTGCGCATCTCGCCTTGCAGGATTGCGTAGGACCGATTGGCAAAGACAATCGTCACGATGTCGAGACTCTCGCGGGCCTGGGTCCATAGTCCTTGCACGGTATACATGCCGCTCCCATCCGCCTGAAGGCCAATCACCTTGCGATCAGGGCAGGCCACGGCGGCACCGACCGCGAGCGGAATGCCGATGCCGATGGCTCCACCGGTGAGCTGTATATAGTCATGTGGGGCTGAGTGTCGGGAAGAGTGAAAGAAGCGACGGCCCGATGTGACCGCCTCATCGCAGATGATGGCGTTCTCCGGCATCAGGGCGGCGACGGCGATCGAAATGGCATCCGCCGTCAGGCGTCCTGAGCGGGGGTGATCGAGCCGGGTCCCGCGTTGCACCACGGGTGCCGGGGTCCCGGGTGTCACGCCGACCTCGTCGGCGAGCCAAGCGAGTGCGTGCCTGGCGTTGTCGCCGGGGCGCGCCAACTCGATGATGGCGCAAGCATCCCGAACGAGGCACCCGGGCTTTCCAGGATAAGCGAAGAACGCCACCGGGACTTGCGCGCCGATCAGGATGAGGCAGTCGATGTCTCGCAGTGCTTCCAGGGCCTCGTCGACGGGATACGGGACCTTCTCGATGGCAACCCGGCCGAGGCCCCGTTCGATGCGTCCATTGGACATCGGAGCGAGGAGGCGCACGCCGGCGGTGTCGGCAATGCGACCTGCGATCTCCAGGGCCTCGGCGCGCAGGGCGTGGCCTGTCAGCAGCAGGGCGGTGCGACGGCCCGAGCGGATTGCGGCGGCGGCGGC
>JAJFBI010000103.1 GCA_020697385.1 Microvirga sp.
CCATCATCTACTTCGTGGTGTTCATGGAGCGCGCCCAGCGGCGTCTCCTGATCAATTACCCGAAGCGCCAGGTCGGCAACCGGATGTATGAGGGCCAAACCTCGTTCCTGCCGCTCAAGCTGAACACCTCCGGCGTCATCCCTCCGATCTTCGCTTCGTCGCTGCTCCTTCTGCCGGCGACCATCGCCAGCTTCCAGAGCGGCGCGGACGGAACAGGCTTCGTTGCCACGCTCACGGCCTACCTCGGTCATGGACGTCCAGCCTACATGTTCCTGTATGCCGCGCTGATCGTATTCTTCGCCTTCTTCTACACGGCCATCGTGTTCAATCCGACGGAGACGGCGGACAACCTGAAAAAGCAGGGCGGGTTCATCCCGGGCATTCGCCCCGGCGAGCGCACGGCGGACTTCATCGACCAGGTTCTCACCCGCATTACGGTGCTGGGTGCAATTTACCTGGTGATCATCTGCCTGATTCCTGAACTGCTGGTGTCCTATGCGGCTTTGCCGTTCTACTTTGGCGGCACTTCGCTTCTGATCGTCGTGTCTGTTACCATGGACACGGTTGCTCAGGTGCACGGTCACCTGCTTGCTCACCAATATGAGGGCCTCGTCAAGAAGGCGAAGCTCAAGGGTTCGCGTAGGCGCTAACAATGGACACCTCGCCTGAAGGCGAGCTTTCTCGACGAAGTCAGGGGGGCGTCGATGAGGATTATCCTGCTGGGGCCGCCGGGGGCCGGTAAAGGCACTCAGGCCGTGCGTCTGGTTGAGCGGCTGGGGATCCCCCAGCTGTCCACCGGCGACATGCTCCGCGCAGCCGTGGCCGCCGGCACGCCGGTCGGCCTCAAGGCCAAGGCCGTTATGGACCGGGGCGATCTGGTGTCGGACGACATCGTCGTCGGCATCATCGCGGACCGCATTGAGGAACAGGACGCCAAAAGCGGCTTCATTCTCGATGGCTTTCCGCGAACCGTCGCTCAAGCCGAGGCCTTCGACCAGATGCTGGCCGACAAGGGCTTAAGGCTCGATTCCGTTATCGAGTTCAAGGTCAACGAGGCCGAGCTGGTCGAACGCATTGTCAGGCGGGCCAAGGACACAGAGGCGCGTGGCGAACCTGTCCGTAAGGACGACAACCCGGAGGTCTTCAAGACCCGGCTCGAGGCTTACAGGAATCAGACTGCCCCGCTTTCGGCCTATTACGAGCGCACGGGCATGCTGAAGACGGTCGACGGCATGACGCCGATCGACGACGTGACCCAGGCGATCAAGGAAATCCTCGGTCGCTGAAGGGCAGGGGCTTGACGGACGGGTTAATTTCCGTTAGGGGCAAGCTCTTGCACAAGAACCTGCATATCCAGAGGGTCTCTATGGAGGGGCCCTTCTGGTTTGTTGTGTTTTTCGCGTAAGGAACCCGCGCAAGGGCCGGCCTCCACCGGACGCGCGATAATCATAACCCGAAGCTTTTGCTTCTTACATGGAGACGGACGATGGCCCGTATTGCAGGCGTCAACATCCCGACAGCCAAGCGCGTTGTGATCGCGCTTCAGTATATCCACGGCATTGGGGCCAAGAAGGCCCAAGAGATCGTCGAGAAGGTCAACATCCCGGCCGAGCGCCGCGTGAACCAGCTGACCGACGCCGAGGTTCTGGCCATCCGCGAGACCATCGACCGCGACTATATCGTCGAGGGCGACCTGCGCCGCGAAGTGTCCATGAACATCAAGCGCCTGATGGATCTCGCTGCCTACCGTGGCCTGCGCCACCGCCGCAGCCTTCCGGTCCGCGGTCAGCGCACTCACACGAACGCTCGCACCCGCAAGGGCAAGGCGAAGCCGATCGCCGGCAAGAAGAAGTAAGGTTTTGCGGCCACCCCTGGCGGGTGGCCCTCTCTCCCGAGCGCCTGGCATGACGGGCGCGCTTGAAGGATCTTTGGAATGGCTAAAGAAGCTACCCGCGTCCGCCGCCGCGAACGCAAGAACATCGTTTCCGGCGTGGCGCATGTGAACGCCTCGTTCAACAACACCATGATCACCATCACGGACGCCCAGGGCAACACGATCTCGTGGTCCTCGGCAGGCGCGATGGGTTTCAAGGGTTCGCGTAAGTCGACCCCCTATGCGGCTCAGATCGCTGCTGAAGATGCGGCCCGCAAGGCTGCCGAGCACGGCATGCGTACCCTTGAGGTCGAGGTGTCCGGTCCCGGCTCCGGTCGTGAGTCCGCCCTGCGCGCCCTGCAGTCGGCCGGCTTCACCGTCACGTCGATCCGTGACGTGACGCCGATCCCGCACAATGGCTGCCGCCCGCGCAAGCGTCGCCGCGTCTAAGGTTATCCTGCGCGTGGGGCACCCCCACGCGCGTTCCGGTTTCAAGGGCTGGCCTCCAGGCCTTCCCTTCAAGCCGTACCTCGAGAGGTGTGGTTGTGATCCAAAAGAACTGGCAAGAGCTGATTAAGCCGAACAAGCTCGAAGTCTCTCCGGGCGACGATCCGAAGCGAATTGCGACGGTCGTTGCGGAGCCGCTTGAGCGTGGCTTCGGTACGACGCTCGGCAACTCCCTGCGCCGTGTCCTGCTGTCGTCCCTCCAGGGCGCCGCCGTCACGGCCGTCCATATCGACGGCGTGCTGCATGAGTTCTCCTCCATCCCGGGCGTCCGCGAGGACGTGACGGATATCGTCCTGAACGTGAAGACGGTCGCCATCAAGATGCAGAGCGAAGGCGCCAAGCGCATGACGCTCCGCAAGACTGGCCCCGGTGCCGTTACGGCTGGCGACATCAACACGGTCGGCGACGTGCAGATCCTGAACCCCGAGCTCGTGCTCTGCACCCTCGACGATGGCGCCGAGATCCGCATGGAGTTCACGGTCGATACCGGCAAGGGCTATGTTCCCGCCGAGCGCAACCGCACCGAGGACGCCCCGATCGGCCTCATCCCGGTCGACTCGCTCTACAGCCCGGTGAAGAAGGTCTCCTATCGTATCGAGAACACCCGTGAGGGCCAGATCCTCGACTACGACAAGCTGATCATGACGGTCGAGACCAACGGCGCCGTGACGCCTGAGGATGCAGTGGCCTATGCCGCCCGCATCCTGCAGGACCAGCTTCAGGTCTTTGTCAACTTCGAAGAGCCCCGCAAGGAAGAGGCTGCCGCCGCCGCGCCGCAGCTGCCGTTCAACCCTGCGCTCCTCAAGAAGGTGGACGAGCTCGAGCTGTCTGTCCGTTCGGCGAACTGCCTGAAGAACGACAACATCGTGTATATCGGCGACCTGATCCAGAAGTCGGAAGCCGAGATGCTTCGCACCCCGAACTTCGGCCGCAAGTCGCTCAACGAGATCAAGGAAGTTCTCGCCGGCATGGGCCTGCACCTCGGCATGGACGTGCCGGGCTGGCCCCCGGAGAACATCGAAGACCTCGCGAAGCGCTTCGAAGAGCATTACTAAGTTCGTGGGAGCCGCCTTCCTTATCGAAGGCGGCTCCTTCATCTGCCCCGCCGAATAGCGGCGGATAATCAAAAGAGACGGTCCGTCCCTTGGCACGGCGGCCGGAAGATTAAGGAGAAAGCCAATGCGTCACGGATTCCGTGGTCGTCGCTTCAACCGCACGACCGAACACCGCAAGGCCATGTTCGCCAATATGGCGGCTGCGCTGATCAAGCACGAGCAGATCGTCACGACGCTCCCGAAGGCCAAGGACCTGCGTCCGGTCGTCGAGAAGCTGATCACGATGGGCAAGCGCGGTGACATGCACGCCCGCCGCCTCGCCATGTCGAAGCTGCGCGACGAAGCTATGGTCAAGAAGCTTTTTGACGTGCTGGGCAAGCGCTATGGTGACCGCAATGGCGGCTACACCCGCGTCCTGAAGGCCGGCTTCCGCTACGGCGACAACGCCCCGATGGCCGTGATCGAGTTCGTGGACCGCGACGTGGATGCACGCGGCCAGGATTCGGGCCCGACCATGAAGGAAGAGATCATCGAGGCCGCCGAGTAAGTCACGGTTCAGGCGATCCAATCAAGGGCGGCTCTCGGGCCGCCCTTTTTCTTTGCCCTTTCGTCTTCCCATATTCCCGGTGGAGCTTGGACTTTCGTGCCCTGAGCTTTATCGAAGGGGCATGTCGATCGAGAGATTCGAGACCATGCGCTTTATGCCGTTTCGCCTGTCCATTGCCGTGATGGCATTTGCTCTAGGGATTGCCGGGGCACAGGCCCAGACGCAGCGCGTGGTGCCCGAGAGCAAGGCCCAGGTTCAGCTTTCCTTCGCGCCCGTCGTGCGGCAGACCGCGGGGGCGGTCGTCAATGTCTATGCCAAGCGGAACGAGCGTCGGCAGAATGCCGCCATTGAGGATTATTTCCGCCGTTTCTTCGGCGATAACGCGCCGGGCGTTCCGCGCGGCCGGTCGCAGAGCTCCCTCGGCTCGGGTGTCATCGTCGATCCCTCAGGCCTCGTCATCACGAACAACCATGTGATCGAGAACATGACCGAGGTGAAGGTGGCGCTGGCCGACCGGCGGGAGTTCGAGGCCGATATCCTGCTGCGCGATTCCCGCACGGATATTGCCGTCCTCAAGCTGAAGGACGCCAGCAATCTCCAGGCCGTCGACCTGGGTGACTCGGAAGCCCTGCAAGTGGGTGACATCGTGCTGGCCATCGGAAACCCGTTCGGTGTCGGCCAGACGGTGACCCAGGGTATTGTGTCGGCCCTGGCACGAACCCAGGTCGGCATCTCTGACTACCAGTTCTTCATCCAGACGGATGCGGCCATCAATCCGGGCAACTCGGGCGGTGCCCTCATCGACATGAACGGCCGCGTGGTGGGCATCAATACCGCGATCTACTCCCGCTCCGGTGGCAGCATCGGCATCGGGTTTGCCGTGCCGTCCAGCATGGTCCGGGTGGTGCTCAACTCCGCCAAGGGTGGCGCGAAGGCCGTGGTGCGGCCCTGGCTCGGAGCCCGCCTCCAGCCCGTCGATGGCGATATCGCCAGCGGGTTGGGCCTAGAGCGCCCCACCGGCGTCTTGGTGACGGCCGTTTATGACAAGGGACCGGCGGCCGAGGCAGGCCTCAAACGCGGGGACGCCATCCTGGAAGTGGATGGGCAGTCGGTCGATAATCCGGATTCCTTCGGCTATCGCTTCACCCTCAAGGGGACGGACGGACAGGCGCCGCTGACCGTTCTGCGGGGCGGAAAACGGACCACGATGCAAGTCAGGCTGATGCCGCCGCCCGAGAATCCGCCGCGGGATCCGGTGCGCAGCCGCGGGCGGACCCCGTTTGCCGGCGCGACCCTCGTCAACATGTCCCCGGCCGTGGCCGACGAGTTGCAGATCGATGTGGCGGACGACGGTGTCGTGGTGGCCGATCTGGAGGAGCGCAGCGTCGCTGCCAGCGTCGGGTTCGAGAAGGGCGACCAGATCGTCGCCATCAATGGCGATCGGGTTGCAAATACGCGGGATGCGGATCGCCTGATCAACCGGAACGGCGGCTATTGGGAAATCACGGTCAGCCGCGGCGGGCGGATCTTCACGACGGTGCTTGGCCGTTAGCCGCGACGCCGGCGTCCGGATCGGCTATTGATGACGGAACACATTTGAGTCCCTGTTCATCATGAGCGACCTCTTCTCTTCCGCCGGCCTCGACCAGAATGCGCCCCGTCCGCTGGCGGACCGGATGCGCCCGACCAAGCTCTCCGAGGTGGTCGGCCAGGATCATCTTGTGGGGCCGGACGGCATCCTCACCCGGCTCATCGCCTCGAAGTCCCTCGGCTCTCTGATCTTCTGGGGGCCTCCCGGCACCGGCAAGACCACGGTTGCCCGCCTGATGGCTCACGAGACTGATCTGCATTTCGACCAGATCTCGGCGATCTTCTCCGGCGTGGCGGATCTCAAGAAGGTCTTCGAGGCGGCACGACACCGCCGCTCCATGGGAACGGGCACGCTGCTCTTCGTGGACGAGATCCACCGCTTCAACCGGGCCCAGCTCGACGCTTTCCTGCCCGTCATGGAGGACGGCACGATCACCCTGGTGGGGGCGACCACCGAGAACCCGTCCTTCGAGCTGAACGCCGCGCTCCTCTCCCGCGCCCGGGTGCTTCTGTTCAAGTCTCTCGACGAAGATGCAATCCTGAAGATCCTAATTCGCGCCGAGGAGATCACCGGCAAGAGCCTGCCGCTCGACGAGGAGGCGAGGGCGTCCCTCGTCCGGATGGCGGATGGTGACGGGCGTGCCGTGCTGACCTTGGCCGAGGAGGTCTGGCGCTCGGCCAAGCCCGGCGAGGTATTTAATGCGGAGCAACTGCAGGAGATCATCCAGCGCCGCGCCCCCATCTACGACAAGGGGCAGGAGGGGCACTACAACCTTATTTCCGCCCTGCACAAGACCATCCGTGGCTCCGACCCTGACGCGGCGCTCTACTACCTGACCCGTATGCTGGACGCCGGCGAGGACCGGCTCTTTATCGCCCGTCGGCTCGTGCGGGCGGCCGTGGAGGACATCGGCATGGCCGATCCGCAGGCTCTGGTCATCGCCAACGCGGCCAAGGACGCCTTCGATTTCCTCGGCTCACCCGAAGGGGAGTTGGCCTTGGCCCAGGCTGCCGTCTATCTCGCCACCGCACCGAAATCGAACGCTCTCTATACGGCTTATAAGGGCGCCACGCGGGTGGCCAAGGAGCACGGCTCCCTCATGCCGCCCAAGACGATCCTGAACGCTCCCACCAAGCTCATGAAGCAGATCGGCTACGGCGAGAGCTATGCCTACGACCACGACGAGCCGGATGCCTTCTCGGGCCAGGATTACTGGCCGGACAAGCTCGGGCGGCAATCCTTCTACGAGCCGGTCGACCGCGGCTTCGAGCGCGAGATCCGCAAACGGCTGGATTGGTGGGAAAGGCTGCGCCGGACACGGCGCGGTGAGGGTAGCGAGGACTAGACCGTGCAAGCCTATTTCCTCGTCTTCCTCGGCGCCGGAATCGGCGGAGCTCTGCGCCACGGAGTGAATATCGGGTGTGCCCGGATGTTCGGAACGGCGTTTCCGTGGGGAACGCTGGCGGTGAACATTGTCGGCTCCCTCATCATGGGAGTCTTTGCCGGATGGCTCGCCTTCAAAGCAGGTGAGGGCTGGAGCCAGCCTCTGCGGCTTTTCCTCACCACAGGCGTTCTTGGCGGCTTCACCACCTTCTCGGCCTTTTCTCTCGACGCGGTGTTGATCTGGGAGCGGGGGCAGATAGGCCTCGCCGCGGCTTACGTGGCCGCCTCGGTGGTTCTTTCCATCGCCGGATTGCTCGCCGGTCTGGCGTTGATCCGCACGTTCACGCCCTAAACCTCGATTGCCGCCTGCGCGCCGCTCTGGTACCCACGCATTATGAGAAAAAGTGGTTCAGGACAGAACGGTGCCCGTGGCGGGCGGAAAGAATCGCGGCAGGGATTTCGCTCGCGCGAGGACAAGCCTGCGCGCAAGTCGGCCCCGGCGAAACCGCGCGGCGCGAAAGTGGCTGCGGCCAAGACGCGTGCGCCCTCGGCTCTGCGTGAGAAGCCCGCTGCGGCACGGCCACAGGCAAAGCCTGCAATCGCGGAAGCTCCGCGGGGGCCTACACGGGCTCAGGCCAGGGCGGAAGCCCAGGAGGTTCTGGCGACCGGGGTGCAGACCCTCGTGGTCGAGCCCGACGAGGCCGACATGCGCGTCGACCGCTTCCTGGTCGCCCGATTCCCGCAACTGGCCTTCACCCACATCCAGCGCATCGTCCGCAAGGGCGAGCTGCGGATCGACGGCAAGCGGGCGCAGCCCAACGAGCGGCTTGCGCCCGGCCAGAAGGTCCGGGTGCCGCCCTTGAAGCTCGACCAGCAGCGCCCGGTCTCGCGGAGCCCGACCAAGGATCAGGGCGACCGCGACTTCCTGAAGTCGATCACGCTTTATGAGGACAAGGACGTTCTCATCATCAACAAGCCGATGGGGCTCGCGGTCCAGGGTGGCTCGGGCACTAAGCGGCATGTGGACGGGATGCTCGATTCCCTGACTGGCGACGACGGGCAGAAGCCGCGTCTCGTGCATCGCCTCGACAAGGATACAGCCGGCTGCCTCGTAATCGCCAAGACGCGCTTTGCCGCGTCCACGATGGCGAAGTCTTTCCGCGCCCGTACCACGCGCAAGATCTACTGGGC